>DATLRG010000696.1:0-10360 GCA_035534795.1 Chloroflexota bacterium | reverse complement strand
GCCCCCTGACCCTCCCCACGCACCCTCTCACCGTGGGCCAACTATAGACATGCCTGGATCGCCGCATCGATCGTCTCGCCCGGTCCCTCGCACCGCAACAGGACGAGGAACTCGCGGTTGCCGGCCGGCCCGAGAATGGGTGACGCCACGCAGCCGCCGAGGTGAAGTCCGTTCTGAGTCGCCCACGTCAGGACGCGCTCGAGGACTTCGCGGTGAACTGCAGGATTCCGGACGACCCCGCCCTTACCCACCTTCTCCCGCCCGGCCTCGAACTGCGGCTTGACGAGCGCGACGATCCAGCCGTTTGGCCCAAGCAGGTGGACGACGGACGCCAACGCCAGCGTCAACGAGATGAAGGATACGTCCGCTACCGCGGCATCGATCGGCTCGGGTAGCGCGGTGAGATGGCGGACGTTCACGCGGTCCATCACGACGACACGGGGATCCTGCCGCAACCGCCAGGCAAGCTGACCGTACCCGACGTCGACGGCGTACACCTTGCGGCAGCCGCGCTTCAGCAAGACGTCGGTGAACCCGCCGGTGGACGCGCCGACATCGAGCATCGTCAAGCCGTCCACGCGCAGGCCAAAGCAGTCGAGAGCGTGCGCTAGCTTGTAGCCGCCACGGCTCACGTACGGCGGCGGCGCGACGATCTCGAGCTCGGCGCTGACCGGCACGCTGAGACCTGGTCGACTGACCTTTTGCCCGTTCACTTTGACTTCGCCGGCGATGATCAACGCGCGGGCGCGCTCGCGAGTCTCGACCAGCCCGCGGTCCACCAGGAGAACGTCGAGCCGGGCCTTCCGCTCTGTCATGGCAGCACTTTGTTCATGAAAGGATAGGTTTGCTGTGTACAAAAGTCAAGGCGACAGCCAGGCTGCTGGCAGGAGCGCCATGGCTGTGCTACAATCCCCATCCGTGGCTACACTCGTTTTCGGCGTCGGCTACCTCGGCTCACGACTGGTCCAGGAGCTTCTGTATCAGGGTCGCGAAGTCGTGGCGCTCGATAATTTCTTCGCCAGTGATCGACGGGCGATCGACGGCTTCGATCAGGCGCCCGGCTTTCGCTTCGTCGAAGGCAGTGTCGTCGATCCCGCCGCGGTGCAGCGCGCGTTCGACCTGGCACGGGATCTGGATGGGGTCTACCTGCTGGCTGCGCAGGCCAGCGCACACCCCGAGGCTGCGGCCCCGGAGTACACCGAAGAGGTCAACCTGCGTGGGCCGCGACTGATCCTCGATGCCTTCGTCGCGCGGCAACCGCGCGTGCCGATTGTCGTCGCCAGCTCGACGCGCGTGTACGGGACTCCGTTGCCGGAGACGGTCGACGAATCGAGCCCGTATGGTGTGTTTAGCGATCTCGCCCACCTGAGTAAATGCTACGTCGAGAAGCTGCTGGAGATGTATGCAGCGCTGCACGGACTGACCTGCCGCGCGGTGCGACTCGGGTTGGTCTACGGCGTCGCGCCGGTGATGAAGACCGATCCACGCTTCATGACCGCACCCAACCTGTTCTGCTTTCAAGCCGCCTCGGGTGCGACCATCGAGGTCCGCGGCGGCGATCCACTCGCGGTCATCCACGTCGACGATGCGATTCAGGCGCTGCTCTGGACGGCCGAGCGCACCGGAGCGAACGGGTTTGCCGTCGCGAACGCCGTGGCGGCGGTCACGACGATTCCAGAGATCGCGGACCAGGTCCGCCAGATTGGCGAGACCCGGGAGCTGACGGTGGCCATTCGTTCTCTGATCGGCTCGACCGATCGATCGACAGTCATGCCGGTCGTTCGCTCGGCATTGGATCGGCTCGGCTTTTCTCCTCGGCGCACGCTGCCGGAGGGTCTCGCCGAGACCTTCGATCACTTCCTGGTGCATGGCCAGTGAGTGAATCCATCACGCCCGGCCGTGTCCTGGTCACCGGCGCGACCGGCTTCATCGGACGACATCTGGTCGCGCTGCTGCATCAGAGCGGCATCGCGGTCCGGACGCTTAGTCGCAGCGCGTCGTCGGACCGCGAACACGTCACGGCGAACGTGGTCGACGACTTTTCGGACCAGGCGCTTGGTTGCGATTGCGTCGTCCACCTCGCCGGACTCACCGATGCGTCGTCGTCGTACGATCGACCGGTGGACTTCGCTCGGGTCAACGTCCTCGGTACGCTGAATGCGTTGGAAGCAGCGCGACGAAACAGCGCGCTGTTTGTCCTGGCGTCATCACAACGGGTGTATCGCCCCGCGGCGCGTCCGATTTCAGAAGACGCGCTGCTGGCTCCGATCGATCCGTATGGGCAGAGCAAATTGCAGGCGGAGCAGTGGACGGAGTTGTACGCGCAGGTGTATGGCGTGCCCGCCACGATTTTGCGCTTCTTTTCGGTCTATGGACCTGGCCAGGCGTCCGGGCGGACCAGTGGGGTCGTGAGCATCCTGTTGCGCACCGCGCGCGAGGGCCAGCCGTTGCGGGTGCGCGCGCGGCAGGTGCGGGACTTCGTCGACGTGCGCGACGCGGTCCGGGCGATCGACCTGGCGATCCACCGGCGCCCCGACAAGGTCGAGGTCTTCAACGTCGGGACCGGTCGGCCGACGCCCATTGCCGAGCTCGGCGAGCTGGTGCGCAGCGTCGTCGGCACGACGATCCCGATCATCGTCGACCTGACGCCCGGCGCCGAAAGCTACGTGGCCGACACCCGTCGAGCGGCGGCGGAGCTTCAATTCGAAGCACAGGTCGATCTGGCGGACGGGCTGGCCTGGTACAATCAGCATTTTGAAGGACGCCGATGATGACGGCGACAGCAATCGACACGCGGATCCTCCTGAAGGCCCGCCCGACGCCCGAACAGTTGGCCGACCGCCTGGCGGCGCCGGCCCCGGAGGGAATCGAGTTGTACCTGGACCGGCTGGACTTAGTGGCGGTCGATTGGCTGGAGCAGGTGTCAGGTCAGGTGCGCCGGGCTGGCGCACCACCGGACTTCGTCTGGATCGTCGAGGCCCCGATCAGGACGCTGGGCGGCTCGTTTTTCGATCTCACCCGAGACGACGACGACCACCGGGAGACGCTGCGGCGGGTGGCACGGGTGGGATCGGCCATCGGGGCTGTCGCCGCCAACGTTCACGTCGTGGCGCCGACGACCGACGCCCGCGAGCTATCGGCGGACAGCCGCGAGCGCAAGCTCGCAGAGGCGCTGCCGCTGCTGGAGTATTACGAAATGGTTTGCCAGGAAGCGGGGCTGGTGCCTCAGATCGAGAACGTTCCACCGGTTGGACGGATGCGCGAAAGTGCATTTGTCTTTTCGCCGATCGGGGCCGCGACGGACGACTTGTGGGCGCTGGCCGAGGCGCGGCCGGCGCTGCGGCTGACGGTCGACGTGTCGCACGCCGCGCTCTCCCTCAACTGGCGCACGGTTGCGTTATCCGACGTCGAGCCGCTGCTGCGACCGGTCGCGGAGTTCAGCCGCGACCGACCCGGCCCGACGACGCTGTCAGAATACGTCGCGGCGGTGGCCGATCTGACGACGACCGTCCACGTGTCCAACGCGTCGGGACTGCTGGGTGAAGGGCGGTCGTACGACGACGGCGACGAGAATCTGGACGGGTCGCTACGCCAACTGGTCGGCACGGTGCCGTACTTCGTCACCGAGACCCTCGAGACGCGACCGGACCGCGCGACCGGCATGCGCGAGGCGCAGACGCGGCTGCTGGCGCTCCGCGCGTCGTGCGCGCGGGGGAGCGCCTGAATGGACCTGAACTGGGCGCAACTGCTTCACCGGCCCGAGATCCAATTTGACCGAAGCGTGCTCGAGGGCGCCATTCGCGGCAAGCGCATCCTGATCACCGGCGCGGGTGGCTCGATCGGGACCTCGCTGACCCGCCTGGTGCAGGGCTCGGACCCGGCGCAGCTCCTGCTGCTTGACAGCCACGAAGCGTCTCTGTTTCACCTGCGCCAGCAATTCGCGGACCGCGCCGAACGACTGGACGTTCGCTACATCCTCGCCGACTTGCGGGACCGGTCCAAGATTCAGCAGGTGTTCCGGCGCGGGCGGATCGACGTCGCCTTCCACCTGGCGGCGTACAAGCACGTGCCGCTGGCCGAGGATAACGTCGATCAGTACGTCGGGGTCAACCTGCTCGGCACGCTGAACGTCGTCGAGGCAGCGAAGGAAGCTGGCACGTCGACGGTCGTCTATCCGTCCAGCGACAAGGCAGTGACGCCCCGCGGGGTGTACGCCGCCACGAAGCGCATCTCCGAGCGCGTTCTGCACGCGCTGGCCTACGACGGCGACCAACCGGCGCTGCGCATCGTCCGTCTGGTCAACGTCTTCGGGACCCAGGGTAGTGTCGTCGAGGTCTTCGCGCGGCAGATCCACGCCAACCTTCCCCTGACCATCACCGATCCACGCATGGACCGCTACTGGATGACGATGGCGGAGGCGACGCACTTGCTGGTGGCAGGCGCCACGCGGCAGTCGTTCGAGGGTTTTTACATGTTGGACGTGGGCGAGCCGGTCTGCATCGCCGAGACGGCGCGGCGTGTCTACGCGTTGTTGCGCCCGGCCGGCGGAGAACCATCGCTCCGAACGACCGCGACGCGCCCCGGCGAGCGCTTACACGAAGCGCTGACCTATCCCACGGAGCGGTGCCGTGCGACCGATCTGCCTGGCCTGTTGACGATCGAGCTACCGGCCCCGACCGACGACTCGGCGGCGTGGGTACACGAGCTGGGGCGGCTTCGCGAGTACAGCTATGACTGGGAGCCCGCGGCGCTGAAGGCGTGGCTGCTCGAGCTGGCGTCGCGGCCAAGCCTGGCGGACGCCGCGCATCCGTCTACTCCCGCCCGCGTCCGGTAGGCCACCGATGGTCGGGCAGCTGCCACTCATTCCACTCGCCGTTTCGCTGGTCGTGAGCTGCGTCGGGGTACTCCTGCTGACGCCGGTCGCCGGTGCTCTCGGACGGCGCTTCGGCCTGGTCGACCAGCCACGCCCGGGTGAGCTCCAGCAGGAACGAACCCCCCGCTCCGGCGGTTATGCCCTGCTGACGGCGTTTCTCATCGCCATCGCCGCGAGCGTCCCGCTCGTCTCCCACACCGGCGACGAGCTCACGCGCATTCTGGGCCTGATTGTCGGTATCGTCCTCGTTCTGCCGATTGCGTTGATCGACGACCTGCGACGCCTTGGGCCGTTTCCTCAACTGGTCGGCCAGATCGGGCTCGCCAGCGTGGTGATGGCGTTCGGGCTCGTCATCACCAGCGTGGCCAATCCGTTCGGCGGGTTGATCGCGCTGCCGGTCCTCCTCGCGATCCCATTCACGCTGCTGTGGATCGTCGGGATGATCAACACACTGAACTGGATCGACACCGTCGACGGACTGGCGGCCGGCGTGACCGCCATTGCCAGCATCGTTCTATTCGCACGTAGCGTGTCCTTGGGACAGTACACCATCAGCCTCTTGCCGCTGGCCCTGGCCGGCGTTTGCGTCGGGTTTCTCCGCTACAACTTCAACCCAGCCCGTATCTTCATGGGCACCTGCGGCTCGACGTTCCTCGGTTTCACCCTGGCGATCCTGGCGCTGATCGGCGGTGCGAAGATCGCGACCGCGGCCTTCGTGCTGGGTCTGCCGATCATCGACACCGCGCTGGTGATCGTCCAACGCAGCGCACAGCGGCGATCCCCGTTCGTCGGCGGCGACGATGCGCACCTGACTCACCGCCTGGTCCAGCGTGGCCTGTCGTCTCGACGGATCGCGCTGCTGATCTACGCCGTTTGCGCGGCCGGCGGGATGCTCGCCATGACGCTGAACGGACTGGAAAAGCTGTGGGTGATGATCGCCGTCGGCCTGGCTGCCGTCGTGCTCGCGCTGCGCTTCGCGACGGCCAGGCCAGCGAGCTGATCCGGCGTTCCCCCGGCTGCTTCATGTTGAGATAATTTCCTTGGTGTTTATAATCAGCGCATCCTCGTTCCGGAGCACTGCACTTGTCCGATTCCCCCCTTGCCGTTCGGCGGGGCACGTTCAGCCGCCTGCGCCTCGAAGCCTTCGGCGTCAAGGGCTATCGGTACCTCTGGTCGGCGAACATTTGCTGGAATCTCGGCCGGTGGATGGAGCAGGTCGCGGTCGGGTGGATCGCTTTCGAGCTGACGCGGTCGCCCCTTCTGGTAGCGCTGATCGGCTTCTATCGCAGCCTGCCGCTCTTTCTGCTGGGCATTTTCGGCGGCGTCCTCGGAGACCGCTACGACCGGCAGCGCGTCATGCTGTCGCTCCAGGTCGTCAACGTGGTAACGGTCGCGGCTGCCGCGACACTCAGCCTCCTCGGACAGCTCAATTACACTGACCTGGCGGTGGCCGAGGTGGTGCTTGGCGTCTCGATGGCCTTCGACTGGCCGTCTCGCCGGTCTCTCACCGTCGACCTCGTCGGACGAGATCGGCTGACGAACGCAGTGGCGATGGACGCGACCGGGCAAAACGTCAGCCGCACTATCGGGCCGCTGGTCTCGGGGTTGGTGATCGCGGCTTTCAGCCCGGGCGTGGCGCTGGCGATCCTGGCCGGTCTCTATCTGACCAACGCCGTGCTGATCAGCCGCGTCCCGAATCCAGCGTCGCAGATCGTGACGAAAGGCCGCGACGTCTGGCATCATCTGACCGATGGCGTCGGCCAGGTCTTGAAGGACCAGGCGGTGATCGGAGTGCTCGCCATCACCGTCGCGATGAATCTGTTCTTTTTCCCGTATCAGCAACTGCTGCCGGTGGTAGCTGTCGACGTCCTCGGGTCTGGCTCGGTCGGGCTGGGCGGATTGTCGGCGGCAGACGGTCTAGGATCGTTGATCGGAACGCTACTGATCGCGCTGTTCGCGAGCCATCGGCGGAACGGACTCTTCTTCTGGATCGGCTCGGTGGTCAGCGGTGTCGCGCTGATCGGCTTCAGCACGATGCGAGTCTTCGCGCTCGCGGCGTTGCTGCTGTTCGTCGGTGGATTCTTTCGCGCGAGCTTCAGTGCCTTCCAGGCAGCCATCGTGCTGCGCAACAGTTCTGATAGAATGCGGGGGCGCGCGATGGGCATCCTGACGCTGGCGATCGGGGTCGGGCCGTTCGGGACTCTCGAGATCGGCGCGCTGGCGCAAGCGATCGGCACACCGCTGGCAATCTTTGCCGACGCGGCCGCGTGCGTCCTGCTCGTCGCTGCCATCGGAGCTCGATTGCGACGACTGCGCGAGGCCTAAAGCAGTTTTCAGATTGGTTTAGCTGGCTGTGCCTCGGCAAGCCAGCTAAACCAATCTGAAGACTGATCGTGAGGAGGAGGAGCGAAGAGATGAAGTTTGGAATGAGCACGCTCGCGTGCCCGAGCTGGACGCTGGAACAGGTCGCCGCGGCGGCGCGCGAGTACGGCTACGACGGGGTCGAGCTGCGGCTGCTCGACGGCGAGGTGATCACGCCCGCGCTGGTGCGAGCGAACCGCGACCGGCTGCGCCGGCTCTTTGGCGAGGGGAAGCCGGATCTCGTGGCGCTCGGTTCGTCGGTGCGCGTCTCGGTTGCCAGGCCCGAAGAGCGCGCGGCGCAAGAGCGCGACCTGCCCGAGCTGATCGAGCTGGCCCGGGAGCTCGGCGTGCCGATGGTGCGAGTCTTCGGCGGGCGGTTCCCGGACGGCGACGACGAGGCCACCGCGGTTCGGCGAGCAGCCGCCAGCCTTCAGCAGTACGCGTCGACCGCCCAGCGCGCTGGTATCACCCTAGCATTGGAGACTCACGACGACTTTTCGCGCAGCACGGTCGTCGCCGCTGCATTGAGCCAGGTGCCCAGCTCGGCGGTTGGCGCGCTCTGGGATACCCATCACCCGTATCGCATGGGAGAGAACGTCGCCGAGGTCTGGGCGAACCTGGCTAGCCGCCTGGTCCACGTCCACATCAAAGACGCTCGCCGCCGTGCCGATGGCGGATGGGACCTCGTCCTGCTGGGCGACGGCGAGGTGCCCTGCCGCGAGATTACCCGCGCGCTGGCGCTGCGCGGGTATCATGGTTACGTGGTGGCCGAGTGGGAAAAGAAGTGGCATCCGGAGATCCTGGAACCTGACGTTGCCCTGCCGCAGCACCTGGCGAAGCTGAAGGAATGGACCGCGGATCTTGCGTGAGAGTTTGTCCGAGAAAATGAAGCATCCCTGACTTTGGTCAGGCAGGCTGGGACTAGCTGCACCACAGAGACACAGAGGTCCCACGGCGGACACAGCGAGGGAATCATGAAGGCCTACTCTGTATTCTCTGTGCCCCCTCCCCGTCTCTGTGGTCAACCGTCCCGGTTTGACCGAGCCCAGAAGTTCGGTATGCTTCATGTGCCGGGACAAAGGAGCACGATATGCCTGGGATGACCGACGTGGCGATCGACGGCGAAGATTTCTTGATCGACGGTCGACGAACCAACCTTGGCCGGGAGTGGCACGGCCACCGGATCGAAGGGTTGCTCTTCAACTCGCGGATGGTCCAGGCGATCTTCGACGATCTGAATCCAGATACTCGTGAGCGTTGGGCCTACGCGGACACCGGCGTTTGGGACCCCGAGCGCAACGTCCGGGAATTCATCGACGCGTTGCCGGACTACCACGGTCACGGCTTGCTCGCGGTGACAGTCAATCTCCAGGGCGGTTGCCCGGAGAGCTACGGGAAGAACCAGCCATGGATGAACACCGCCTTCGACTCTTCTGGCCGGCTCCGCGCTTCCTACCTCGATCGACTGGGTCGCGTTCTCAATCGCCTTGACGAGTTAGGCATGGTCGCGATCGTCGGCCTCTTCTACTTTGCCCAGGATGAGCGCCTACTCGACGAAGCCGCCGTGCGCAACGGCGTGGACACCGCGGTCGGCTGGATCCTCGATCAGGGCTACACCAACGTCATCGTCGAGATCGCCAACGAGTGCGACGTCCCGCGCTACGAGCACGAGGTCCTCCAGCCATCGCGGATTCACGAGTTGATCGAGCAGGTTCGTGGCATCACCCGGCGCGGCCGTCGCCTGCTCGTCGGCACCAGCTATCGCGGCCGCGCCATTCCGGGCGAGAAAGTCCTGGAGGTCTCCTTCCTGGCCCTCCTCCACGGGAACGGCGTGACCGAGCCGGCGTTCATCGGCGAGATGGTCGCCCGGACCCGCGCCCTTGGCACCTATCGACCCATGCCAATCGTCTTCAACGAAGACGACCACTACGCCTTCGACCAGCCGAGTAACAACCTGGTCGCCGCTACCGCTCATCACGCCTCCTGGGGATACTTCGACGCCGGCCCGGGGGCCGGTGGCCACAGCGCCCGCTCCGACTACGTCGAGGGCTACCAGAATGTCCCGGTCAATTGGCGGATCAACACCAGTCGAAAGCAAGGGTTTTTCGGATTAGTGAAAGAAATCACGGGGATCTGATCGCCATCTCAATCGACGGGCGTCACCCTGCTCATCACTCAGTCCTCATCGCTCATCACTCATCACTCATCACTCGTCACTGGCATGGGTAATGCCTCCCACCTGGCCGGAACGCTCCTCCGCGTGGGAGGCTGGCATGGCCGTTCGCACGCCTCGGCTGGTAGCCGGGGAGAAACCATCTCTCGGGCCGTTGTACGACGACGTCCGCGACACCCTGCAAATCTGGTGGGTGCCCGCGGTCTTCGACGCGTTGGGGGAAGTATCGGGCTACCTGCGTCTGGCGTGGGAGCAACTCAAACCGTCGCTCGAAACCGCGCAGTTTGCGCGCCTCGCCGAGCGCGCCAAGAAGGACGCGCTGGCCGCCATTCAGTCGCTCTACCTCCCCAGTTACGACGCCGGCGGTGTCTGGCAGGCAGGAGTCCCGTTCGACAACCAGGCCGAGATCCGCACGGCGTTGGCGGCGCTCCTCTTCGAGCAGTCGCAGACGCTGCTCGCGACCAAGGCCCTGCGGCTCGCGATCGAAAACGATCCCCCCGGCGGCGAGCGGCGGATCTCCTGGCCGCGCCCATCGACGACGTGGGCGCTGCAGCCCATCCCGCTGGTCGACGAACGGTCCGTGGGCGAACGTGAGCGCCGCGTCTTCCGAGCGGCCAGGCAATCGTTGACGTTGCCCTGGGTGCCTCTCTCGCTGCTGCTACTCGCGCGCTGGCCACGCTACCTCCGGCTCGCGTGGAATGACCTGACGACCGTGTTCCGCGAACCAGAGTTCGCCGCCGCGCAAACCGAGATGATCGAGCAGTCCGCCGCGTTCTGCGATCTGTTCCCAACGAAAGTCGACGCGACGCCAGACTACCTCGAGCGGCACGGCCAATCGCACTTCGAGATCGCCCGGGCGCGCGAGATCCTACTGGCATACGATCGGCTGATGCCAGCGGACCTGTTGCTCACGGCGTGCTTGCGGTACCCCCTGGGCGGACACCGGGCTGCGG
>DATLRG010000695.1:0-2178 GCA_035534795.1 Chloroflexota bacterium | reverse complement strand
AGCACTGGCGATCCCAAGAAGCGAAGAACCGTCGGTACGTCCAGATGGCGTTGGCCCGCGGAGTGGCGCGCGGCGACACGCCTGGCTCGCGCTCGCGGGGCTCCTCGACGTGGTCTGGATTTTCAACCTCCTGACGCTGCTCCGCTATCCCGCCCCGCTGGCCGACGAAGCGTTCGCGGTCCGTCGAGCGTTGGTGCTGGCCCAAATGGGGAGCATCTGGGAGCCGCTCCGATCCGGGCTCGCCGGCAGCGCCGGCGGCTACGTCACGCGGGCGCCGGTGCTCGGCGCCTGGTTTCAGTCCGTCGCGATTCGCGCGGTGGGCCTGAGCCTGTACTCGACGCGCCTGGTCTCGCTGGTCTTCGGGTTGGTGCTGCTGGTCGCCATCTACGCCATCGGCGCGCGCGTCCACGGCGCGCGGGTCGGCTTCCTGAGCGTGGTCCTGGTCTCGCTCTCCGGTCCGTTTCTCCTCTCCACCCACCTGGCCCAGTACGACGTCATGGTCGCAGCCTGCGGGTTCGGAGCAGTCGCCCTGTACCTCTGGGATGACGAGTCAGGCCTCCCGGTGAGGTCGGTCCTCGCCGGGTTCGCCGTGGTGCTGGCGGCCGCGGTCGAGCCCACCGGCATCAGCTATTGCCTGGCGATCGGCGCCCTGATCGCGTCCGACGGCGTTCACGCGGTCTTGACGAGCCGCCGCTGCCGGGGGTTCGTCGGCGGCGCGTCGGTCAGCGGCCTCGTGTTCGCGGCGGTGCGCCTGCCGTCACCTCCTCAAACCTTCGTCACGGCTCCTCCGCTCGCGCTCGGCCCCACGGCCGCGGCGACGCTGCCGGTCGTCGACCTGTTCGCCAGGTCTTTGCTCGACACCGGCCGGCTCCTGCTCGACGCCCTGCAGGTCGCTGCCCCGCTCGCGGTCGCGGCCGTCGTCGTCTGCGTCGTACGAAGGTCGGCGGCGGACCGCACGCTGCTCACGCTCGTCGTCGCCTTGCTTCTGGGCAGCACGGTCTTCGTACCGTGGCAGCCTCGCGTCGCCGCCATCCTGCTCGCCCCCGGGGCGGACGTACTGGTGGCCGCGCTGCTCGTCGACCATGGCCGCATCTCGGTCCAATCCCTTCGGCGAGCGCCGCGTCTGCGTCTGGGCCTCGCGACGGGCGCGTGGATGCTGGCGTTGCTATCGACGATCTACGGCCTGGCCCCTCTCCGACACGACGCGCTGGCCGACTATCTCGCCACGGCGCGACAGATTCAGCGCGAGGCACCGCCGGGGGATGTCGTGCATGTCGCCCCGTCCTTCTGGTTCGCCTTTCCGCGGCAATCGTTCGCCGCCGGGCCGGCGGTCCCCTCGGACCCGACCTCGCGCCAGCGCCTCAGCGGAGGAAGCTGAGCATTCCCTTCCCTCCGATGATGTCTTCGGAGTCGAGCAATTTTACGTAGCCCTTCTGCTGCCCGATGAGAATCGCCTGGGTCCGATCGTGAACGTGCAGCTTGCCGTAAATGCTGCGGGTGTGATTCTCGACCGTCCGCTCGCTCACGTAGAGGATCTCGCCGATCTCGCGATTGCTCTTTCCCCGGGCCAGCAGCTCGAGCACCATCAGCTCTCGGTCGGTCAGGCTGTCCTCGTGGGTCGTCACGCGCCGCGGCGACTCGCTGAGGAGGCGGAAGTGGTGGACCAACGCGCTCGCGACACTCGGCGTAAAGTAGGCTTCTCCCCGCGCGACGACGCGAATGGCGCGCCCGAGCTCCGCGCCATCGCAGTCCTTCAGAAGGTAGCCGTCGACACCCGCCCGTACCAGCTTGAGCGCCGTGAGCTCCATGCTGACGTCCCCCAGCGCGAGCATGTTGACGAGTGGGTACTCCTCACGAATCCGCCGCGCGAGGACCGGCATGGTCGTACCCGGTGGAAACACATCCAGAACCACGATGTCCGGGGTAAGGCGGCCGATCGCCGCGAGCGTATCGCTGCCGGTGCCGACGGTGCCCACGCACTCGACGTCCGGCTCTCTGCTCAGGCACTCGACGACGCCCCGGGCGTAAATGGGGTAGTCGTCGACGATCAGGACACGTAGGCGCGGTCCGCTGCTCACTCGGAGATCCCCCTCGGCTCAAGTCCACACAGACAGTTGGTCCAGGGTACGCGATCCGTGGAGGTGGTGGATCTGTTGCGCAGAACCACCACCTCCACGG
>DATLRG010000694.1:0-13216 GCA_035534795.1 Chloroflexota bacterium | reverse complement strand
CGTTATAGAGATCGATCCGCCGAGGGGAAATAACCCACAACAAAGGGGCGAAGCCCTCGTTCCAGATCTCGCGCCGCCATTCCGCGATGTGATCCTTGCTCGGCTCCTCCTCCACATACTTGAAGTAGACCGTGACCGCAGATGGACTGCGCCAGAGCGCGTCCGGCTCGAACTGGCGACCACGACGATTGGCGCGGGCTTCCTCGTTCAGTCGGACACCAGGCGCACGCTCCCCCCCGATAAGGTAGCCGGTCGCTTCCAGTACATCCGTGAGTGCAAGCCCAGTCATTGCGAGGCGCTCCTGACTGATTGTGGCGGAAAGGGTAGATACTGCTGGACCTCTGTCGCGGCGCTTGGCAGGAGCTCATCGCGGAGGCGTTGCACCATCGGTCCACAAGGAATCAAGATAGTAGGACCAGCAAGCCCCATCCGGGATACGTCGTCCCAGTAATGAAGTTCAGCGGCCTTTGGACTGAGCGCCGCCACCGCGCCATCTAGGGAATGCCAGGGAGCCTCTGCGAAGAGGCGGAAGAGAGCATCGACACCCAAACTAATCCTCGAAATTCTGAGCCCGAGTGAGCCGACCGCCTCGCGAGTGGCAGCCAAAGCAACAAGGTCAGCGAAGCTAAAGCGAGCAGGCTTGCCCGGCTTGCTCGCCAGATAGGGCACCACTCTGCGCCAATACCTTAGTGTCTCGGCGGAGATGCCGACGAGGCTCCTGGCCTGGTCTTGGGTGAACTGCACGGCGGCCGATTCTCCACATTTTCATGTTGTGAACAACGGGTAGACAGGCACATTATAGCGTGAATGTACCGTGAGAACCATAGTTTGATTTGGGACGCGTAACGAGGTATCTTAGGCAGGTCGCCAGCCGTGAGGAAAGTTAGGACGCGAGTTTCGATCCGGACTGGCCCTCTCGGATTGGCCAAGTATCATGCCAATGCTCCGTCGGAACAGTCCGACGCGAAGTCGACCGATAGTCGACCGACGGATTTCCGGACTCAATCAAGAGAGAATGGCCAGATGAACATCGCGTGCAAAAAGCTCATCGAAGTCGCCCTCCCGCTCGACGCGATCAACAAGGCATCAGCGCGCGAAAAGTCTATCCGCCATGGCCACCCGAGCACGCTCCACCTCTGGTGGGCCCGGCGCCCGCTGGCCGCTGCCAGGGCGGTCATTTTTTCGCAGATGGTCGACGACCCGTCCGGCTACGTGGACGAGCTGCTCGCTGATTCGGTCACGAGAGAGACGGCTACGCGCGAACTCGCCACGCGGCGCGCGGCGTGGAACGAGCGCGCGGCAAAGTTTCAAGAGGCACGACGCGACCGCGAACCGGCCGCGCCCGAGCCAGGACCGGAGCCGAGCCTCGAGGAGTGCGCCGCTGATGTCGAGCGCGAGCGACTCTTCGAGATCATCCGCCAACTGGTGCTCTGGGAGAACACGACCAACGAGGCGGTGCTCCAACCAGCGCGCGATGAGATCTGGCGGAGCTAGCGCCGCGCCTGCGCCGAGAACGCCGACCAGCCCCGCGCCAGGGAACTCTTCAACCCCGACAAGCTCCCCGCCTTCCACGACCCGTTCGCCGGCGGCGGTTCACTGCCGCTCGAGGCCCAGCGACTTGGCCTCGAAGCCTACGCCAGCGACCTGAATCCGGTCGCGGTACTGATCGATAAGGCGATGATCGAGATCCCGCCGAAGTTCGCCGGTCGGCCACCGGTGAACCCGAAGGACCGCGCCGCGCTGGTGCCGGGCGGCTGGAAGGGAGCCGCGGGCCTCGCCGAGGACGTGCGCTACTACGGCCGTTGGATGCGCAACGAGGCCGAAAAGCGCATCGGCCACCTCTACCCGAAGGTCGAGGTAACGGCGGAGCTGGCGAAGGAGCGGCCGGACCTGAAGCCATACGTGGGCCGCAAGCTCACCGTAATCGCCTGGCTCTGGGCACGGACGGTGAAGAGCCCGAACCCGGCCTTCGCGCAGGTGGACGTGCCGCTCGCGTCCACGTTCATGCTCTCGACGAAGCCGGGTAAGGAAGCCTACGTCCAGCCCGTGGTTGAGGGCGGCGGCTACCCTTCACGGTAAGGGTCGGCAAGCCCACGAACGCCGACGCGGTGAAGCATGGCACGAAACTGGCATCCAGCGGCGGCCGCCCGCCCCTGGGCTTGGGCGGTCGGGGGGCAATGAGTGGCTGAACCCGCTCTCACAGGGCATCGGTTGGTTCCCACGGGTGGCTACGACTCATGCGACCTGCCTCCTCTCCCGCAAACTGCTGTTGCCACGCCAGGCGGACGTCGGCCTCTCTGGTGAGGTCCGCCGCAATATCGTCCAACGTTGCAAATACCTGCCACTGGGCTGCGCGCGTCTCCGCCGTAATCCAGCGACAGACGGCCGCTTCCAACTGGTCATCGCGCTTGCCACGGTGGCCGTTGGGCGGGCGCCGACGCCCACGCCGATGGCTGTGGCGACAACCTCGCCGCCCGGGACGGTGGCGCCTAAGGCAGGCTAGACCTGCTGTCGCTTGACGAACTCACCCGGTCGGCCAGGAACTCCTCCCAGGTCCGCCGGCCCACAGCTCGCCCGGGGGCCAGGTTGGCGCCGGCCCGGACCGCGCGTGCGGCCTTGCCTGGCAGCCAGACCGGAATGATCGGCCGGTGCCGGTGACTGGCCCGCAGGTATCCGCGGAGCAGATCGGCCATCCCGTATACCCGCGGCCCGCCCATGTCGGGCACCAGCCCGACCGGCGTGCCGAGCGCCAGCTCGGCGAGCCGCGCCGCCACCTCGCCGGCGTCGACCGGCTGGAACCGGAATCCGGCCGGGACCGGTATCACCGGCAGCTTGGCCATCTGCCGCGCCACCATCAGGATCAGGTCGTGGAACTGGGCGGCGCGCAGCGTTGTCCACGGCAGGCCGGAGTCGGCCACCACACGCTCAGCGGTCAGCTTGGACGCGAAGTAGCCGAACATGGCGCGATCGACGCCGCTGACGATTGGGATCCGGTCGGCGCCGACGACCGAGATGTACACCAGGTGCCGCGCCCCGGCCCGCGACGCTGCCCGGACCAGGTTCAGAGCTTTATCCTCGTCGCCATTGCTGCTGCCCGCGCAGTGCGCAATGATCTCGGCCCCCTCCACCGCGGCGTCGATCCCCTCGCCCGTGGCCAGGTCACCGGTCACGAACTCGATACCGTCCCCGGCCTCGCGGCTGCGCCGGCTGAGCACCCGTACCGTGCAGCCGGCGTCCCGCAGCCGCGAGACGACGAGGCGCCCGAGGGTGCCCGTGCCGCCAGTGACCAGTGCAACTTCCGTCATCTCCGTTCTCCTTCTCGTATTGTCGCAACACCGACGAATGGGAAGCCCGTCAGAGGACCGCCGGCCGCCAAGGCCGAAAACCAGTCAGGCGCCGACCTCTGCCAGACGGCGCTGCAGGAGGCGACGCTCGGGTTCATTGTGTGCGAGCTTGAGGGCACGTGCGTCCGCGTCGCGCGCCTCATCAGCTCGGCCGAGGCGACGCTTTCGTGCGTGAGTTAGGAGCGAACCATCATCACACTCATCGCGCTTGACTCCTCCCTGCATAATAAGGTGTTCGACTCGTTCATCCGTTCGCGCCTTCACGACGCACTCACCCGGTGCGGCCGGGGCTGCGCCGCGAGCGGTACTGTTCAGTCAGCCGGCCCACTCCCCGGCCACCTGCCGAGTGGTGACGTTGAGGCGGTTCCAGGCGTTGATGATGGCGATGTTGACGATCAACGCTGCCAGCGCCGGCTGCTCGTAGTGCTTGGCTGCCTCGTCAAAGATGGCGTCGGGAACCGGGTCGGCCCGGTCACTGAGCCTGGTGGCAGCCTCGGTCAGGGCGAGGGCAGCGCGTTCTGCGTCGCTGAAGTACGGAGAGTCATGCCAGGTCGCCACCGTGGAGAGACGCTCGTCGGTCTCGCCGGCCTTCCTTGCGTCGCGGGCGTGCATGTGAGCGCACACGCTACACCCGTTGATCTGACTGGCACGCAGAAGAACGAGTAGGATCGTCTTCTGCGGCAGACCCCCTTGTGCGCCTGCCTTCCCGAGCGCCTGAAGCGCCTCGAATACGCCGGGTACGCTCATCGCGGGGTTGTCCATCCGAGCTGTCATCGAGTCTCCTTGTCACATCGATCGTGTTCTGCGGGTCACTTATAATGACACCTCGCAACGGAAGGATGTGACAGATGAACGAGAACGAGTGGCTGGCGGATCGCTTCGAGGAGCACCGAACCCATCTGCGGGCGGTTGCCTACCGGATGTTGGGCTCGCTCACCGAAGCCGACGACGCCGTTCAGGACACCTGGCTGCGCCTCAGCCGATCAGGGGCGGGCGAGGTCGAGAACCTCGGCGGATGGTTGACGACGATCGTCGCCCGCGTGTGCCTGAACATGCTGCGTTCGCGCAACGCTCGACGCGAGGATTCCTTCGGGATGCACTTACCCGACCCCGTCATCAGCCCAGACGGGGAGCTCCAACCGGAGGAGGCGGCATTGCTGGCCGACTCGGTCGGTCTTGCTCTCCTCGTCGTGCTCGATACCCTGGCCCCGGCCGAGAGGTTGGCGTTCGTCCTCCATGACATGTTCGAGGTGCCTTTCGAGGAGATCGCCCCCATGGTTGGTCGAACCTCCGCGGCGGCGAGGCAGCTCGCCAGTCGGGCACGACGCCGCGTGAAGGGCACCGAGATACCGGTTCCGGACCCCGATCTCTCTCGTCAACGAGACGTGGTCGACGCCTTCTTCTTGGCTGCGCATGGGGGCGATTTCGACGCCCTCGTCGCCCTACTCGATCCCGACGTCGTGCTGCGAGCCGACTTTGGCGCCAAGCGCCCCGGAGCCTCCAGGGTGATTCATGGCGCAGCGGCCGTTGCCAGGCAGGCGCTCACGGGCGCGCTCCGGGCTGCCCACCTGCGCCGCGCGCTGGTGAACGGAGCAGCCGGCGTGGTCGTCACGGTGGGTGGACGGCCCTTTGCCGTGATGGGTTTCACCGTCGCCGAGGGCAAGATCGTCGGGATCGACGCGATCGCCGACCCCGAACGCGTCCGCAGGATCGCAGCGGCTGTCCTCACCGGCGAGTAGCCGTAGGGCCAGCCCGACGCCCCCGAAGCTCCGGGCACGCGAGTGTCAACCGCACGCCTGGGGCGGATGTCGTTTCACGGCATCCGAGAGGCGCACCTCCCGAAGCGTGGCACTCATCTCCTCACAACTGGTCGGCTCCGCGTGTTATTAGGAGTGAAGGGCACAGGTTGCCGCACCCTGAAGTTCACGAGCCTGGGATTCGAGAAGGAGTAGGCAGCCGCGCGGTGCTTCGGCGCAGCTCAATTTGACAAATCCATGGCGCTCCCCTAACATCAACTACTGGGGCGCCCTGGTAAAAGGTTGAGACAAATTGGCCGACGTTGGCGTCACGCGCGATCAGTCCAGAACGCGTGGCCGGCTGAGCGTGGTCCCGCTCGTGGCGTGGCTGGCGGTGGCTGCCCTGCTGGCGCTGTTCTTCTACGGCCTCACCACGCAACGCTTGCAGGCCGGTATCACACCCAAACCCGATACTGTCGCCCCTGATTTTCATTTGACGACCTACAGCGGCCAGCCGATCGAGCTGAAAAGCTACCGCGGCAAGGTCGTCGTGGTCAACTTCTGGGCCTCCTGGTGCGTCCCCTGCCGCGACGAGCAGCCTGCGCTGGAAACGCTCTGGCAGCGCTACCAGGACCGCGGGGTTGTCTTCCTGGGCATCGACATTCAAGATACCCCGCACGATGGACTCGCCTTCATCCATCAGTTCGGAGCCAGCTATCCAATGGCGCCGGACCCGACCGGCGCGGTCTCGATCAATTATGGGGTGGTGGGGGTTCCCGAGACTTACGTCGTGAGCCGCCAGGGGACGATCGCGCGCAAGCTCGTCGGGCCGGTGGACCCAAGCCAGTTGACCGTACCCCTGGAGGAGCTCCTGCAATGAGCGAGCAGACGATCGAACGGGTGGGCGAAAGGGCGAGAGAGCGCACGGGCGACTCGGTAAGCCGGCAGGTGGATGGGACTCATGGCCCCTTCGCCGTTTCGCCCACGCGCCCCACCGCCGGGCCGGGGGCGGACGGGTGGAGTGGCGCGCCGCGTCGCCTGGAGCCCGGTCCGGCCAGCCGCGCTCGCTCGGTCCGCGTGGTAGTCGCCGTGCTGATCGTCGTCTCGGCCATCGGCTATTTGATCTACACTGGTTTTCAGAGCACGACCGTCTACTACTTGACGGTCAGCGAGCTGAAGGCCAAGGGACCGGCCGCCGGGGCTGTCCGCGTCGCGGGCATCGTCCAGGCCAATACGGTCGTGCGCTCGGCGAACGACGCGACGGTCCACTTCACCATCGCCGACCAGGGAGGCTCGCTGCCCGTGGTGTACCAGGGCATGGTCCCGGACATCTTCGGGCCCGGCATTCAGGTCGTCGTCGAAGGCCACTACACCGCGGGGAGCCTCTTCCAGGCCGACACCTTACTTGCCAAGTGCCCGTCGAAGTTCACCGCGGCCGTTCCGACGCCCGTTTCGGTCCACTGACGTGGCAGATCTTGGAACGGTTGCGCTGCTGCTCGCGGTAGCGGCGGCGCTCTACGGCATCCTGGCCAGCGTCCTCGGGGCCGCGCGCCGCGATCCGACGCTCGTCCGTAGCGGCCGCAACGCGGCGCTCAGCGTGACCGCCTTGCTGGTGATTGCCGCGGCAGTGTTGATCTACTCCTTCGTGACCCACGATTACTCGGTCCAGTACGTCGCGGAGCACTCCAGCCGCGAGATGAGCCTGCCGCTGACCATCGCGTCGTTCTACAGCGGCCAGGAAGGCTCGCTGCTCTACTGGGCGACGACGCTCGCGATCTACACCGGCGTCGTCATCTGGCAAAACTGGCGGAAGAACGTCGCGCTGATGCCCTACGTCACCGCGATTCTGCTCAGCATCGAGACGTTCTTCCTGCTGATGCTGAACTTCGTCAGCAATCCGTTCGTTCGCCTGCCGTTCACCGCGCCGGATGGACTCGGCCTGAACCCGCTGCTCGAAGATCCGGGCATGCTGATCCACCCGCCGGTGCTGCTCGGCGGCTACATGAGCTGGTCGGTGCCGTTCGCCTTCGCGCTGGCCGCGCTGATCACCGGTCAGCTTGGCACCGAATGGATTCGCACGACGCGCAAGTACGCCCTGTTTTCCTGGGCAGTGCTGGGGATGGGGAATCTGCTCGGCATGTGGTGGGCCTACCACGTGCTCGGCTGGGGCGGCTACTGGGGCTGGGACCCGGTCGAGAACGCCGCGCTGATGCCCTGGCTCGTCGGCACGGCCTACGTCCACTCGGTCATGATCCAGGAACGCCGGGGCATGCTCAAGGTCTGGAACCTGGCGCTGATCATCATCACCTTCAACCTGTCGATCTTCGGGACGTTCATCGTGCGCAGCGGCGTCCTCTCGTCGGTCCACTCCTTCGCCGAATCGTCGCTCGGGCCCTACTTCTTCTCGTTCCTGGCGCTCTCGCTCGTCTTTTCGCTGGGCTGGCTGTTCTATCGCATGCCGGAGCTGAAGGGCGAGCACGAGTTCGAGTCGGCGCTCTCGCGCGAGGCCAGCTTTCTGTTGAACAACCTGATCTTGCTCGGCATTGTCTTCGCCACGTTCTGGGGCTCGATCTTCCCGCTGGTGACCGAGGCGCTGAAGGGCGTCAAGCTCACCGTCGGTCCGCCCTTCTTCCAGCGAGTCGATGGACCGCTCTTCCTGGTGTTGATCGCGCTGATGGGCATCGGTCCGCTGATGCCCTGGCGGCGCGCGTCGACGCGGACGCTTCAGCGCAACTTCGGTATTCCGCTCGCGGTGGCCGCCGTCGCGACGGCCGCGCTCCTGGCGATCGGCGTTCGGCTCGCGCCCGCCGACCTCGCACTCTTCCTCTGCACCTTCGTCCTGGCGACGACGGCTCAAGAGTTCGTCTGGGGAACGAGCGTGCGGCTGCGGGCGGGGCAGAATCCGCTGCTGGCGTTCGTGAACCTGCTCCGCTCCAATCGGCGCCGCTACGGCGGCTACGTCGTTCACATCGGGATCATCCTGATCGCCATCGCGATCACCGGCTCTCAGTTCTATCAGTTGGAAAAAAATACCGCGCTCCAGCCCGGCCAGACCGTCTCGATCGGGCGCTACGACCTGACGATGGGCCAGTTACACGAGGCCGCGTTCCCTGGCTATCGGCAGGTCTGGGCCGACCTGAGCGTGCGTCAGAGCGGCCAGGACGTCGGCACGATCGATCCGGCCAAGCAGTTCCACACCAACTTCGAGACCGAGCCAGACTCGAAGGTGGCGTTGCTCAGCACACCGCTCGACGACCTCTACGTCGTCCTGGCTGGCTGGCAGCCCGACGGGAGCGCGAACCTGTTCGTCTTCGTCAATCCGCTGGTGATGTGGTTGTGGGTCGGCGGTATCGTCCTGCTGATCGGCGCGCTGATCACGCTCTGGCCCGAAGCCGAGCCAGCGCGGGTCCCGGTGGCGCGCCCGGTCCGCGAGGGGGTCCGCGTTGAAGCGATCTGAGCAAAGGCGTGGCCTCACCCCATCGCCCCCTCTCCATCGGAGATGGAGCGGGGGCGATGGACCTTCTCCCCTCTCCATCTCCGATGGAGAGGGGCGGGGGGTGAGGCCGCGCCCCGGCACCGTGCTGCTCTCAGCGCTCCTGATCGTCCTCGTCGCCAGCTTGGCCCTGCCGCGCACGGCCCACGCCGACGATCCGCTTGCCGAGAAGGAGCTTCAGGTTGAACGCCAGCTTGGCTGCCCAATCTGCACCGATCTGCCGCTCAACGTCTGCGACAACGAGCTCTGCCAGGAGATGCGCGGGGTGATCCACCAGAAGCTGAGTCAGGGAGAAACGCCAGACCAGGTCGTCGCCTACTTTGTCAGTCGCTACGGTGATTCGGTCCTGCTCTCGCCGCCGCAGCAGGGCTTTAGCCTGGCTGCCTGGTATTTGCCATTTCTGGCGTTGGTGCTGGGCATCGCGATCGTGCTGACATTTCTCCGACGGAGCCTGCGCCGTCGGAAAGTCGTCGAGCGACGCTTCCAGGACCAGGAGCCGACCCTGGACCCGTATCGTCAGCAAGTCCGTCGTGACCTGGAGAAGATGGAGAAATCCCGGTGATCCTGCTCGCGATTGGCGCGATCGTTCTGGTCGTAGCCGTCGCCGCTACTATTCTGTATCCGCTGCTTCGGCCGCCGCGCTCGCCGCTGGTGGCCGGGACCGGCCAATCAGAAGAGTTGTTCCGGCGCCGAGACCGCACGTACGCCGAGGTGCGTGAGCTCGAGTTCGACTACCGTGTTGGCAAGGTCACCGCCGAGGACTACGCCGAAGCGCGCGAGCAGCTAGAGACCGAGGCCGCGCGCATCCTGCGGGCCATCGACGTCGAGTTCAAGGCCATCGACGAAGAGATCGAGTACGAAGTCCGCCGTCTGCGTGAGAACCGCCGCGCCTGCCCCTCCTGCGGCGCACCCGTCGCGCCAGCGACCCGCTTCTGCGCCACCTGCGGTGAGCCGGTGAAAGCCGTGGCGCACCGATGACACGGCTAGTCACTGTTGTCGGGATAGCTCTTGCGTTCGTTCTGGCGCTGACGACTGTTGGCGGAAGCGTCGGCACCGCCGCCGCGGCCGGCACCGACGCCATCTCCGGCACCGTCGTCGACGGGACGGCCGGCGCAGCGTTGCCGCGCGGCCTCGTCGTCACCTTGCAGCGCGTCGGCCCGGGTCATCAGTCCGTAGTGAATCAGAAGGCGTCGGTGGGCGCGAGTGGCCGCTTCACCTTCGCCGACGTTCCCACCGATCCGAGCGTTTCCTACTTCGTCTCGACCGAGTACGCCGGCGTGCCGTACGTCAGCGCGGTCCCGAAGGCGAACGGGGGCGCGACCACGACGGTGCCGGTGAAGGTGTACGAGCCCACGACGAGCGATACGGCCATCAAGATCGACGACGAGAGCTGGCTCCTGGGGTCCGTGGACGTCGACAAGCAGCAAGCGCTCGTGCTGGTGACGCTCGTCGTCTCCAACGACGGCGACCGCGTCTACGTCGGCGACCACCGGGGCGACCCCGGTTCGGCCGTGCCGGGCATCCTGCCCCGCACCCTCCGCGTGACGTTGCCGCGGGGCGCGAGCGACTTTCAGCCACAACTCGGTCTGGACCCGGCGGCGCTGCTGCCGGTGGAGGGCGGTTTCGTCGATACCGCGCCGGTGCTGCCCGGCCAGCACGACCTCGCCTATACCTACCGGATCGGCTTTGCCGAGACCGTCGCCGAGATTCAGGCTACCCTGTCGTATCCGACCGCCAAGCTGCGCTTTCTCGCGCCCGACGGCCTCGGCTTTCGGAGCGATCATTTCGGCGACGACGGCACGGTCCAGCTTCAAGGCCAGACCTACCGCGTGCTCGGCGCGGATCAACTGAAAGCCGACACGACCGTCACCGTCGACGTGATCGGCCTGCCGGCCGTGACCGCGAGCCGGCTCAGCCCGCAGGACATGCAGCTCGGCGGTCTGGCGCTGATCGCGCTGGCAATCGTCCTGGCGCTCTACGTCGGCTTGCGCTCCCGCGGCGCGCGCGTCGCGGACCCCCTGGCCGAGCGTCGCGTGTTGCTGGCGTCGATCGCGCAGCTCGACGACCGCTATGCCGCCGGCCAGTTGGGCGACGAGCGCTATCGGGCCGAGCGCGCCCGGCAGAAGCGCCAGCTCATTGATCTGATCGTGGGTGGACGCGCGTCGACCAACAGCTCCGGGGTGTCCTGATGGCCGTGGCCACGCAATCCGCCGCGCCCGCCACGACGCGCTGGGCGATCCAGGTCGAAGGTCTCACCCATCGCTACGGGGCCAGTCGGGCGCTGGATGGCCTCGATCTGGCCGTTCCCTGGGACGAGCGCGTTGCCATTCTCGGGCCGAACGGCGCCGGGAAGACGACCTTGCTCCGGGTCCTGGCCACGCTGGTGCGCCCGGTGGCCGGGCGCGTCATCCTGGGCGGACTCGCGCTGCCGGGCCAGGCCGCGGCGGTCCGCCGGCACATCGGCCTCGTCGCCCACCAGACCTTTCTCTACGACGAGCTGACCGCGCGGGAGAACCTCATCTTCTACGGCCGCCTTTATGGCGTGGAAGATCCAGGCCGGCGTGCCGATCGCTTGCTCCCCCGGGTCGGGCTGGCGGAACGGGCGAACGATCGAGTCCGCACGTTTTCGCGGGGCTTGCAGCAGCGGCTCGCCCTGGCGCGGGCGATCGTCCACGATCCGCCGATTCTCCTGCTCGACGAGCCCGAGACCGGTTTGGACGTAGCCGGCGCCGATCTCCTCGACGGGCTCATGACCGACGACCAGGGGCAACGTCGGACCGTCCTGCTGACGACCCACCGGCTCGACCGCGCGGTCGAGCTGGCCGATCGCGCCGTCGTGCTGCTGCGTGGACGGGTCGCCCTGGACCTGCCCGCGGCCGACACGAACGCGGTGGCGCTGGCCGCCGCCATTCGAGATGAGCGGAGGCCCTGGTGACCACCTTCCCCGGGCAGGTCGGCGCCTTGCTCTGGAAAGACCTGCTCGTCGAGTTGCGCACGCGCGAGATCCTCGGCGGTATGGTCGTCTTTGCCTTGCTCGTGCTGGTGATCTTCAACTTCGCCTTCGACCTGCGGGTCGACAACGTCGGCGGCGTCGCGCCAGGGGTGCTCTGGGTCGCGTTCACGTTCGCGGGGATCCTGGGCCTGGGGCGGTCCTTCATCCAGGAAAAGGACGGTGGCGCGCTGGATGGCCTGCTCGCCGCGCCAATCGACCGAGGAGCGATTTACCTGGCGAAGCTGCTGGGGAACCTGCTCTTTATGACGGTGGTCGAAGCGATCGCGTTGCCGGTGTTCATCTCGTTCTTCAACTTCGGCCGCATCACGTTGGAGCTGGCTCTGATCGTCTTCCTGGGGACCGTCGGCTTCGCCGCGGTGGGAACGCTCTTTTCGGCGATGGCGGCGAACACCCGCGCGCGGGAGGTGATGCTGCCGATCATGATCTTTCCGATTTCCGTCCCCGTCGTGATCGCATCCGTCGAAGCGACTGCGCTGGCGCTGGGCGGCAGTCCGTTCGCCCAAAGTTTGGGATGGATTGAATTACTCGTCGCGTTCGATCTAATTTTTGGTATCCTCTGTTTTGTCGTATTCGATTTTGTCGTGGAGGAGTGACGAATGAGTGTCACATCCCTTCCGCTCGCCGATCGGCAGAAGGAAACGCCTTCCAGGACGATGGCGTGGTACGACTGGGCGCTGGCCGTCGCCACGTTCGTCAGTTTCCCGGCGGCGCTCTATGGCGCGTTCGTCTACGCGCCGACCGAGGCCGTCCAGGGCGACGTTCAGCGCATCTTCTACTTCCACGTTCCGATCGCCTGGCTGATGTATTTGTCGTTCTTCGTCGTCTTCGTGGCGAGCATCCTCTACCTCTGGAAGCGTGGGGACCAGTGGGACCGGCTGGCCCGCTGCTCCGCCGAGATCGGCGTCGTCTTCACCACGCTGGTGCTGATCACCGGCATGCTCTGGGGCCGGCCGATCTGGGGCATCTGGTGGACCTGGGACGCGCGGCTGACCTCGACGTTGATTCTGTGGGCGATCTACGTCGTCTATCTGATGCTTCGCGCCTACAGCGACGACCGCGCGCGCGGCGCTCGCTACGGCGCGGTCCTTGGCATCATCGGCTTCGCCGACGTGCCAATCGTCCAGATGTCGGTGACCTGGTGGCGGACGATTCATCCTCAGCCAGTCATCTCCCTCGAAGGGAACGAGAACCTCCCGCCGCAGATGCTCTTCGCAATGCTGGTCAGCCTGGTGGCGTTCACGCTGTTCTACGTCTTCGTGATGCGCCAGCGGCTGCGGATCGAGTCGCTCAAGGGAGAGATCGAAGAGATCGAGCAATTGCAGGAAAGCGAAAGGTAAAGGTCCATGCCACCTCAGAACCTGGTCTATTTATTCGCCGCCTATACGATCATCTGGATCGTTTTGTTCGGGTACATGTTCTTCCTCTCGCAGCAGATCGGCGACCTGCGCAACCAGCTAGACTCGCTGCGCCGCCAACGCCAGAACGCCAAGGCCGCGAACCCGCCGCACGATGCCACCGGCTAGAGTCTGCTAGCGGGAAGGGATGGAATCGCTGGGGGGAAATGTTCCCCGCGGGGAACATTTCCCCCCAGCGATTCCATCCCTTCCCGCTAGCAGACTCTAGCCGGTGG
>DATLRG010000693.1:0-5421 GCA_035534795.1 Chloroflexota bacterium | reverse complement strand
GCACGCCGTGCCCGGTGACCCGGAGCGCCTCGATCCCGCCGCAGTCGAGCGCTTGGTGCGAGTCGTAGCCTGGGCTACCGACCACGGCCTTACGGTCGTCCTGGCTCACACGCTGGACCGGCGCTGATTGGCAGAGCCGCCCACACATCGCGAACGGCTGCTCTCCTCCGCCAGCGAGATCGCGGCGGCGATCGTTCGCCTGGGCCCGGACGTTATGCGGGAGCCACGGAAGAGCCTGCGCCGAGCCCGACTGCACGGTGCGTCCGTGGCATCACGGTCATTCGCGAGTGAGCGTGAGCGCCAGGCTGGGAACGACGAATGACGCGAGAAAGATCGGCAGGATGCTCTTTCCGCTGCATCGGAAGGCGACGATCTCACCCTCGGCGGCGTCGAACGTCTTGGTTCGGCTGGAGTTTCGGCCGTTGCGGACTTGCAGGGTATGACTTCCGGGTTCGACTGGTATGTCGATGGTCTCGTTCAGTTCCACGGACCCGGCAGGCTTGCCGTCGACCACAACGTCGTACGTGCCACGGCGGACCTCCACTCCGATGGTTTTATGAGTCAACTTGAGCGTTGCCGACATCTTGAGTCTCCCTTCTGTTGAGCCTCTGAGTTTCGTCCGCCGCTACACGGTGAAAGGTTCAACTCCGCGTGCCGTTGAGGAGCCGATTCCGGTCGAACATCGCGGCCACCGCCCGTCAGAGATTCCGCCTCTCAGCGGCGAGGAGTGCACGTACCGGCCGCTTCACGTGTATTCCGACGTTTACACAGCATGGCATCGGACTCTTCAGGGTCATGTCTTGGCCGGTTGTTTGGGCCCCTTGTCATCTAGTGGTTAAGCGGCATGAGCTGGATCTGCTTCGCGAGACCGAAGGCGGTCGAAAGGTCGCTGTCGCTGTACACGAGCACGCGCCCGATGACCAGCACAGCGTTGGTCGGCGACGAGATGCGCGTCATCCGCGACGGCACGGTTCCGCTCCAGCCCGGCCCGGTGATGACGTAGTCGCCCGCCCTGGTGCCGGTGGTACGCGTGCCGACGTAGGCGAAGTCGGTGCCGTCGTTAGGATCGGTGAACTGGACGCTGTAGTAGCGACCAATCATAACTGGTACATGCAGAACGTGTGCTCCTTTACCGAGGTCTAACCAACCTACCGTGAGCAGTGTGTCGCGGTTCACGCCGGTCGTCATCAGATTGGGGCCCGAGGTGGACGGCGCGGCCAGTGGGTCCGCGAAGAGTGATTGTGGCTCGGTGTAGAGCGTATTGATCGGTACGGGGCCGTTGCCAAACCCGGTGATGACGATCGCATTCTCGGCCACGTTGTAGGCGAGATGCGGCCAAAAGTAGACGAAAAGGAACGTGCCGAGCGTCCAAACGACGAGCGTCACCGAGCCGAACGTGACGAGATGTTTGTGTTTCATGGCGAGCGTCACTTCACTTTCACAACCGGCGGCACCTTGTACTGGCCGTCGAGAATGGGTTGGCCCGGCAGGTACACGCGCAACCAGAGGAGGAACTTACCCGACGGCGCGGGCAGCCAGTTCGATTCATGACCCGCCGGAGCGGAGTGCTGGATGTAGATGTCGACCGAGCCGTCGGCATTCGAAACGAGGCCGGAGCGATCGCTGACGCTGTATCGATTGATCGGATTCGGCACGAATTTTTCTCGCGCGTCTCCCATGGTCAGTGACCAGAACGCGCTATTCGACGGCAATCCGCCCGCCGGAAATCGCAGCGTGTAGTCGTGCTGGTCGAAGAGCACCCGACCCGCGCCATCTTTGTTCGTCGTCCAGTACAGCGCTTCTCGCGGCACGTTTACGGCAGGGAACTTGTTGGCGCACGCCGCTTTGAACACCAGGCCATTGCCGGGCTCGCCGCATCCGACGATGGTGGACCAGCCATTGACCGTCGTGACATGGGAGTTCACAAGAACTTGTGACGTGATAAAAGCCAGTACAACACCGATGAGGAGGCTCTCTACGACAACTACGGGGAAATTACGCGTGAAGATTCGAGAGAGGAGATTGCGTCTCGGTGAACTGACCATAAGGAACCTACCGCCTCCGGTGGAAGGGCTACACCTGTCCGCGACGATCACACGCGAATGTTCTGTGTTGATCAACCCGGAATGCGGCGCGCCTGGCTGCCGATCACGCCGTGGCGACCCGTGTGCGACGATCGTCGTCGCGACGCCGGCCCGACTCCCGTCATCCTGATCCACACGGCGCTCCTCCTCCGCCTCCGACAACCAGATGACTTCCAGTGCGCTGCCTGGACGGGCGGCCGCTCCATCACCGCCACGAGGTCAGGATCGCGTCGCGTCGGAAGGTGCGCAGCGCCGCGGCCAGTGTCACGACGTCGATCGCCGCCAGCACCCCGGCGATGATCAGCAGGTTGGTGGCCGACAACGTCACCACGCCGATCTCCGTCAGGATGTAGAGGCCAAACAGCGGCAGGATCGGCAACGTGCCGAGTTGCTGGGCCGTGCGGACGTCGTTGGCGCGGGCCGAGATCAGGACATTGAAGCTCACGCTGAAAAGCGCGGCCAGCGGCACGAGCAAGAGCAGGATCACGCCGATAGTCCAGTTGGGGTAGAGCCGGTACCCGAGCCTGCCGGCGGTGAAGACGTCGATCAGGAGCATGAATACGACCGCGCCGAGATAGGACGCGACGAGGGTCGGCAGCAGCGCGGCCAGCCCCTTACCGACCAGGACCTCGTCGTCGCTGACCGGGGCCGCCAGCAACGGCTCGAGGCTCTTCTGCAACTTCTCGCCGACCAGGCTGTAGGAGGCGATGCTGACCGGCAGGACGGCCGCGCCGATGAAGAACCAGAGCGAGAAGGCGTTGATGAACTGCGGGAGGACCTGGGCGGGGGCTTTGGACCGTCCACCAGCGTAGCGGGCGATGACCGGCAGCGCGATCGACACGACCAGCTCGAACCCGACGAGGTAGAGGACGATGGTGCGCCGCTTGGTGAAGGTCTTGAAGTCCTTAGCGGTGACGGTCCACGCCTTGGCCAGCCTCATGCTTGCTCCTTGATACTGCTCAGGGACGCCTCCGCCAGGATCGGCGCTGGCATCGCGACCTCCCGAGCGCGCCACGGATGCCGTTGGTTCCCGATCGTTCACGCCTGCCGATCACGCACGTTGGAACGCGATCCACAGATCGGGCTTGACCAGCGCCGCGAAGTAGAGCGGCCACAGCATCTGGCCGCGGCACCAAAAGCTGACGACTTCCCCAGGGTCGACCGCAAACGCGCGCGTTGGGCTGACGTGGCGGCCCGCGCCCAGGCGGAGGGTGTGCTGCCCCGGCGCGATCGGGAGCTCCACGGTCTGTTCACTGGCGACCGCGCCAATGACCCGGCCGTCAAGCGCGATCGCGAACGGGCTCCGCGCATAGACGACCCCGCCGTATCTCCTCGTCACCCGCAAGGTGGCGGGTGGTCGCCTGTTCCCGACCGCGCTGGATCCGGACACCGCGCGCCTCCTTGTCGACGACATCGTCACGGTTTTCGGCTGCCGCCACGTGAGTGCATGCCGCGTCGGTCCGTGCCTTCCCCGTCGTGTAGCACCTCCCGCCGTGCCCCAGCCGGGATCGGACGGGCTCAGGACTGGCCGCTGAGGCACGCTTGCGGTCCGCCGGTCGTCAGGGTGGTCAGCGGGCAGGTCGACATCTGTGGGTAGTAGGGACCCATCGCGGCAGCGGCGGCAGCCGGGTTCTGGGTTTCGGTGACGTTCTGGACTGACTGGGCGAACGGTGTGCTGACGAGCGTGTTCCGCAGCAGCAGGAGATACAGTGGTGTGCTCGCAGTGCTGGAGAAGGGCAGGAAGGTCACACCGGGGAGGCGTTCGATGGCGGCGCGCTGTGTCTCGGTGCCGATGACGTAGGTGTAGTCACCGTTGGCGTCGACCTTGGTCGCGTCGTCGGCCCGGCACCCGTAGTCGGTCGTCCCGTTCGCCAGTGTGTTCGCGACCGTCGGGAGACTCGCGGTTCCCACCACGAGGCACATGGACCAGTAGCGCATGTCGTCCTTGGGGTCTGGCCAGGGAGTGGGGTGGCTGCCGGGTGGCGAGGTGGGAGCCTTGGCGGTGACGACGACCACGTCGGTGGCCGCCGGGCGGACAAAGTAGGCCCAGACGTAGTCGCTGTCGGCGTTCGCGCCCCCACCGGTCAACGGGGGTTTGTAAAACCGGGAGGCAGGGGGGGCGGTAGTGGGGGTGCCGGCGGGGGTGCCCGACGTGGACGCGGGGGCCGGCTCCGCTTTGACCGGGGTGGTGTGGGTCGCGCACTCCGCCAGCAGGTGGGCGGTGTGGCCTTCCGTGATCGTGAGTGCGGGCGGTTGCACGCTGGCGTTGCCGCCGGCGGGGAGGTAGACGCGATAGACGAGGTAGCCGGGATGCTGGCCGCTCGTGCCGGCAGGCATCGGGAGGACGTTGCCCTGGTTGGGTGTCGCGCTGGCGCTGATGGTCACGGCAAAGCTCCCGCCTGGCTGGGCGGTCTGCTGCCAGGGGTTCTGGCTGCCCGGCTGTGGGCGGATGCGGTAGTCGGGCAGGGACGAGCTGACGCCGTTGGCCGTGAACGCATTGCCGTAGGGCGTGTAGACGCTGAGGGAGGCGTAGCGCGCGTCGGGGAACTTCCCGGCGATCTGGATCGTCGTGTTCGGGTCGGCGACGATCGGTTGGCCCCACACTACGGCGGCGGAGTCCGGGTTGTCGGCGTTGATCGACTGCACGCTGTACAGCGTTGGCCAGGCGCAGTTCTGCGCCCCTTGCGCCGGTGGTTGCGCGCTGGGCGACGTCGATGGTGTGCCGGAGCCCCCGCAGCCCGCGATCGCGGCGGCGGCCACACTCACTAGGAGCACGATCGCAAGCCCGGTCGAGGCGATGCCCCGGCTGAGACGACCGCTGGCCCGACCGGGAAGGCTGCCTGTTCTGTCGCGTCCCGCGCTGGATGGCGCTTTGCCGGCCATAGGCGGACGACCTCCTCATCCAATTTTGGCGCGTGCGGGTCGGCCCGAGTGGCAGCCGCCGGTCGGCGAACACCACCGCGTGAGACGCGAGACGAGGGCTGACGCCGGGATCCTGGCCAAAGGTCTGACCGCGCGACGGTCCACGCCCGAGAGAGCCTCATGCCTGCTCCTTGACGATGCGTAGGTACGTCTCCTCCAGGTCCGGCTCCAGCTTCTCGACGTTCCGAATCCGTCCGCCCGCGGCGACGATCGCCTGCACCAGGTCGGGAATCTCCTTGTCCGGGTCGGCCAGCTCGACCAGGAGCCGGTTCCAGTCCACCTCCAGGTGCGTTGGATTCCGCTGCTGCACGGCAGCGACGATAGCGTCGGAGACGGCGTCCAGCTCGATCGCGGTCCGACGTCCCCACACGGCGGCGGCCAGCTGCTCCGGAGTGTTGATGGCCAGCAGCCGCGT
>DATLRG010000692.1:0-2630 GCA_035534795.1 Chloroflexota bacterium | reverse complement strand
ACCCGGCGTGGCGACACCAGGCAACGACGTCGGCGGGGCTCGGTCCGTGCCGGCGGCGCCGCTCGTGGACGACCGGAAATACGGACATCCAGGTCTGCGCCGGTCGCGACCATCGGCGTGGTTGGGTGGCCAATGGCCGATTCTCCCCACCGTACGGTCGCACCGCAACCGGCGCGCGGCCGGGGATACGCAACGACCACGGCCGCCAAAGTGCCGTCCTGAGACTCTCCACAGTTTCCGCCGACGCGTCGGACGGCAACATTACAGCGAGGCCGTGGATCCGGCCTGTGGCGTACTCATGGCCGACGTCAGGAAGCGCTATGTACTGGGCGTGCTGGTAGTCGCGGCGTCCGTCGTAGCCATGGCCATGGAGAAGCTGGGGCGGATCGCCGATATACCTCTGATAGAGGGCGAGCACGGATGACCGGAATGTCTCGGTCACGGGTATGACGAGTTCGCCCGGCAGTGGATCTGCCAGGCGCATCCAGAGGACGTGGGGCCACCGCGTGGTCCAGCGCGCAACATGCTGGCCCGGCACCGCATACGCCGCCCTCGTCACGGGATACCAAGCACGACGCGCTGTGCCCGTGGTCCAGGCCAAGTAATAGTCGCTGAGCATGTCGACATATCCGGGCCCGGGCACCGCGATTAGTTGATCGCCGTCGCTAACTGGGGCCCATCTCTCGCCGGGACCGATCGGCTCGAGTTCCGTCAATACCGTCATGACGGCCGGGGAATCTGCGCAACCCAGGTAGCCAACCCGAGCAGCACGCGTTTTGAGGGAATCGAGCTCTTCGATGCTGGGGCTTATGTCGGACCAGGTGTAGATGACGGTCGGATCCCGCGGCGCGCGGCGCGAGCCGGGGCGCGCTTCGGCCGCAGTCCTGGCCGGGTATTCCTGAACCGTAGCGTCCCTTCTCTCGTTCATGACCACGAAGCGAGGCCGCAGGGGTGAGGTGAGGACGTCCTCCGGCGGACTGGCCTGAATCGAAGGCGGAGCCGCGGTCTCGAAGAGACGCAACTCAGCGCCATCGCTCACCCGAGACGCAGAGTCAATCCCGCCAGCCGCGACCAGCGCCGCCACGATGCGCGCTGGACTCGGAGGCCACTCGCCGGGGTCGTCCTGACCGGTCATGGCCAGGTCGGAGGCCGAGCCGCGAAATGTGCCGTGAATCAGCCGAACTCGGATGCTCAGCACTTGCGGCGCCTACTCGCGGACCGGCCAGCTGAGCTCGATCGCCTTCTGTAACGCCGAATTCGGTCGGAGCACCAGCGGTTCCGACTTCCAACCTCCATCCGAGGCAAGCTCGCCGGCTGCCTCAACAGAGTGTCTTAGAAGATCGGCCGCGCCTTCGAAGTCCAACGCCTGCAGCTCCTGATCACGGTCGGGACCGAGCCAGCGCCAGGATGACCTTACGGGTCGGAGATCACAACCGCTTCGGAGGCTGAAGGGTCGTCCGAAGGCGTCGACGTGGGCTATCAAACCGAGCGCCACGAGGAGGCCGCGACCCTGGGCTGAGGTCTTGATCCGGCGGAGACCTGCGAAGGAGACGGTCGTATGTTGCTCGATAGCCTTGAACGAAACGCTCGCGAGGGCCGCATTGGCGTAGGGAACTTGCCCATGGCCGATTTCAGACAGCTTCTCCTTCTTTCGCTGGCCGGTAGGACCCGCCTCCTTGCCAGCGCGTGCGGTCAGATCCCAGCCGGCGAGGATGTCGTCCTCCACGTATTCGACGCGCTCCTCGGCGGCAAGATTCAACGGGTCGCCTTTCGTTCCGGAGAGGCCCGTCCGGTGACCGGCCGACGTCGCCGGAGCGTAGCCGACGATTTCCGAGACCCACGATCGGGCCAGTTTCGACTGCGTGCGCTTCTTGCCAAGGTGGGACTGCCAATAGCCGAATAGAAGGGCCTGTGGAAACCACCTGAAGAGCGCTTCGGGACGGTCGGCGGTGGCATCGATGATCGCGGCTCCTGCGGCCGAACGCGGAAATGGGGTGCCATCAAGCACAGCGTCCCGTAGGTAGGCATCGGCTTGGCGATGTGGGAAGCGGAAGCTCGAGATCTGTCGTGGCAGGTGCGTTGGAAGGTTCCCAACAGATGTGAGGTCGAGAACTATCTCGGGCAGCCCGAATTCGGAGCGCATTCCATGTAGCGCCGCTTCGAGCCGGTTAGCCTGGCTAGGCGGGTTATCGATGACGATCACGCCAGTCCGCTCGGGTGGTTCACCCCACCATCGCTCGTCTTCCTGGAACACGCCTCCCGCGTAGGTCGCCGGCTTAATCGGTGCCATCCGTCCCGCGATCGGCTCCAACGCGGTCGTGATCTGAATGCCAGCCTCGCGCGAGGAATCAGCGCACGCATCGGCCAGCCTGGCAACGTCGACGATCCCCAAACCCTCAGCCATTGATGCCTCCCTCTCTTGCGCCGGCCAAACCATCGACCGGCATTACGCCCTGACTGAACAGCACGCCGGCGACAGGTGTACGTCGCGTTGGACCGGAGGATGGGAATGGTAAACCGGCCGCTTTACGACTGACGGTTCGGGTCGGGCAGCGCCCGACTTATCTCGCTACCGCCCGCAGGCGGTTCCCCGACCCCATTGGGTCAGAAGTTGGGCTGCGCTTGGGTTG
>DATLRG010000691.1:0-2435 GCA_035534795.1 Chloroflexota bacterium | reverse complement strand
GACACTGATCGAGGAGCGCGAGAAGGGGGCCGGGATGCGGTGGACGAAGCCGGACGCGCAAGCCGTGGCCAGCCTCCGCGCCCTCTGGCGCTCCGGGCGCTGGCCCAGCTTCTGGCTGACCCATCCGCAGCGCCGTCGCCCGCCGGTCTTTCCGCGTCACCGTCGCGCTCCCCCGGGCGACCTCGCAAAACAGGCGGCCTAACTCCACTATTGTGGGGCGCACCCGTTGATCCTCCAACTGCCGACTCCCTGTTGGCGATGTCTCGTCAAGGGATGCAGAAAAGCGCAGGTGTCGTTGCTGGAGCTTCCGGAGGCCCAGTCACTGCGGCTGCTGACGGCCGACGGGCGACTTCTGTTCGCCACCCGAGTCGTCCGTACCTTTTCCCATGGCCTCCTCTCGGTCGTGCTCGTGCTCTACCTGGCGGCAATCGGCCTGCCGGAAGGCGAGATCGGCATGCTGCTCACCGCCACTCTGGTCGGCGATGCCTGGTCTCCTTCGCGATCACCGCGCACCCCGACCAACTCGGGCGCCGCCGCATGCTCGTCTTCGGCACGATGCTGGTCGCCGTCACCGGGCTCGCCTTCGCAGTATCCGGGAACCTGTTCCTCCTGACCGTCGCGGCGATCCTGGGGACGTTGAGTCCGGGCGGGGGCGAGGTCGGGCCTTCTCAGCCCATCGAGCTGGCAGCACTGCCCCAGACGATTCCGGATCGCTTCCGCACGAATAGCTTTGCCTGGTACAACCTCGCCGGCTCGCTCTCGGCGGTCGGCGCGCTGAGCGCCGGTCTCCTCGCCCAGACGCTCCAGTCGGCCGGGACCACGCTGGTGGCGAGCGACCGGGACGTCCTCGCGGTCTACGGCGCATTGGGCGTCGTGCTGGCGCTCCTTTTCAGCCGGCTGTCCCCGGCCGTCGAGGTCGCGCCGGTGGCGACGGATGACCCGAAGAACCGTCGCAATGCATTAGCCTCGACCACACCGGAGGATCAATCTGCTCACCGAGCAGCCAGGTGTCACGCGACCGCGGTCGTTCCCGCATGACACCGAAGGTATGATCCAATTCTGACCGGCCGGTCAGCAGGCCTTTTGACGGTCGCGCCCATTCCTGACCCGTGATGGCGACCCATCCGATCATTGCTGGACCCTCCGCATCAACGCCCGCCGCAAGGCACGAGCGCCACGGCGAGCTTGAGCAGTCAGGGACGAGCTTCAGGCGAGGGATACCCTTCATCAACCGTGTGCAACTGTTCGAGCGTCGGCCGGACGCGGGTGAGGAAGAATGCCAGCTTCTGCCAGAGGAGGTGCTTCACCGGCTGCTGTAGGGACGCGACGCGGCCGCTCGCCGGCAGCATCTCGCGCTGGACCAGGCCAAGCTGGCGAAGATGGATGTAGGACGAACCGACGTGCCCGTCGCCGGCGGGGAGGGGATAGAAGATCGCCGGACAGCGCTCCGGCTGGTTCCAGACGAAACCCCTCAGGCCATTGGTGTTCGGAAGGGCGAGAAGGTCCCAGAGAGGCGCGATCAGCCGCAGGGCGTGGTCCCTCGCCGGCTCCGCGTAGTCGCAGGTATAGGACAGCAGCATGGCCTACCCGATGCCGACCACCGGCTCGTCGACGAGCGGTCCGAGGTCGAGGACATCGCGGCTGGGCGCAACGTCCGTTCGGGGGGAGAGGGAGAGACGCGGATCACCCGGCGCGACGAGCGCGCCGCCAAGGAAGATATCGCCCGTCTTGATCGGCTCGTCCGGCGTGGGAGTCCGATAGTACGCAGCAGCGTCGGGGGACGGCACGCGCGCTTACTCGCCGTACTCGCGCGCGAGCGCTTCGATCTGAGTCGGCGTTGGCCCGGCAATGGTGCGATCGTGCAGGCGCCCGATGAACTCGTCCACCGCCTGGCGGGTGAAGCGCCGATGGCCTCCGGGAAGGCGGATGTGCTCGATCAGGTTCTGGTCGGCATACCCGCGCAGAGTGTTGGGATGGATTCCAATGAGCCGCGCGACTTCGGCCGTGGACAGATATTCGGTGCTCTGGGACGTTGATTGAAGGCCGATCATGACAACCTCCTCCCTCACGGGACGCGTGACGATATCATGCACTTTCATGGTATTCCCGGAATGGAGCTTTTGTGGTAGCACCACAGTTAAGCGTGGTCACGCGGCTATCGCCATGGCCGGCTGATAGCTGGCTTGAGGGGGACGGCCCCGACGTTTGGGGGCAACCCACAGCGGCAAGGGGACCTGGTAGGGCAAGAGGTCGGACATCGTCCAAGGGTGGTCGGTGAGACCAGCGGCCATCGGGGGCGTGCGGTCCTGCCACGTGAGGCCCGCTCCGGGAGGAGCGAGTTGGCGGAGGCTGGCGTGGACCCAGCAGAAGGTGTCGGCGCACCCCACCCGGTACATCCCGGCGGTGAGGACGGCGTCGGTGTGAGCGATCGCCCG
>DATLRG010000690.1:0-3987 GCA_035534795.1 Chloroflexota bacterium | reverse complement strand
CCATTCCCGAACACCTCCCCTGAACCGTCTTTGCCTGAGTTTACCACACTGAAGGTCCTGGAAATTATCTGGACACCGTTGTTTGGGCGCCCCGGGGGCGTCCAAACAACGGTGTCCAGATCACATTTCAACCGGTGGCGTAGCACTTGCACTTTCTCTCGGTCGACAGCCATGGCCCAAAAAACGAGTACGACCAACCAGCCCCAGCCCGTGATCCAGTACAAGTCGCCGATTGGCGCCCAGGATATCCGCGACACGATTGTGATCAAGGAACAGGACCTGTTCTTGATCACGAATCTAGATGGCAACGTGCCACAGGGAAACGTCAACGGGCTAGGGTTGTACTACCACGATACACGCTACCTGAGCACCTACGAGCTCGTCCTCGAAGGGATCACGCCGATTTACCTGCTTTCCACCGGTCGAGAGCGGTTCAGTCTGGTCCAGGAGCTGACGAATCCCGACCTGCTGACCCAATCCGGTCAGCACGTGCCGCGACAGGTCATTCGCATCCAGCGCCAGCGAGTCATCGGTCCGGATCTCTGGGAAGAGATCACACTCGCCAACTTTCACATCATCCCGCTGCAGCTTCGCCTGTCCTTCGCCTTCGGGGCCGACTTTGTCGACATGTTTGCCGTCCGCGGACTGGTGGACCACGCTCGCGGCAAGCTCTACGCGCCACGGTGGTCGGGAGGCAACACGCTGATCTTCTCCTACGACGGACTCGACGGCGTCACGCGCACGACGACCATCACCTTCGATCCCCCTCCCACGTCGACGTCGGCAGAGCGAGCGGAGTACTGTCTGGCGATCCCCGCGCGCGGGCAGGCGCCGAAAATCCGCCTCGAGGTCTCGGTCAGCCCGGGACCCAGTTCACCGGTTGCCGCGACCGACGTCCCGGCGCTGGTCAGCTCGCGGAGCGAGAAGTATCAGCAATGGCTGTCGGGCCAGGTTGGAATTTCCAGCGATAACCCGGCCTGGGACGACACCGTTCACCGTGCCCGTTTCGACCTTCGCTTGCTCACCAGTCGAATCGACGGGGCGAACTATCCCGCCGCCGGAGTCCCGTGGTACGTGGCCCTGTTTGGTCGAGATTCCCTGGTGACAGCATTGCAGACCGCCTGGTTCCCCACCACCAGCGCCGAGGTCCTGCGGGTCCTCGCGAAGCGGCAGGGAACCACGGTTGACGATTGGAAGGACGAGCAGCCAGGGAAAGTGTTGCACGAGTTGCGGCAGGGTGAGCTAGCCTCGGCGAAGGTGATTCCCTACAGCCCATACTTCGGGTCCGTCGACGCGACGATTCTCTTCGTGATCCTGCTCGATCGCTACTATCAGATCACCGGCGATGTCGCCCTGCTGCAAGAACTCGCGGGCTCGCTGAAGGACGCGCTGGCCTGGATGGAGAGGTACGGCGATCTCGATGGGGACGGATTCATCGAGTACAAGACGCGCTCACCGGCCGGCCTCCGCAATCAGGGCTGGAAGGACTCCTGGGACGCCATTATGAACGCCGATGGCTCCCTCGTGGAGCCGCCCGTCGCGCTGGTGGAAGTCCAGGGCTACGCCTACGCGGCCCGACGCGCCGCCGCTGAGATCTACCGCGCGCTGCACAACCCCGAAGACGCCGCCAGGTTCGACTACCAGGCAGACTGGCTGCGCGATCACTTCAACGCTGCCTTCTGGATGGACGACGAAGAGTGCTACTGCCTCGGTCTCGACAAGGACAAGCGGCAGGCGAAAGTGGTCAGCTCGAACGCGGGGCAGGCCCTCTGGAGCGGTATCGCACCCGCTGCCCGCGCGCAGAAGGTCGCCGAGCGGTTGATGCAACCCGATATGTTCAGCGGGTGGGGTATCCGGACCCTCGCCACGAAGGAGGTCAGGTACAACCCCATGGGCTACCACGTCGGAACTGTCTGGCCCCACGACAACTCGTTGATCGCCCTGGGCTTCAAGCGTTACGGTCAGGACGACAAAGTGCTCCAGTTGCTCAGCGGGCTGTACGACGTGGCGCTACGTCTGCCCGATGGTCGTCTCCCCGAGCTCTTCTGCGGCTACCCGCGAACCGGCGACGAAGATCCCGTCCGCTATCCCGTGGCTTGCAGTCCCCAGGCCTGGGCGGCCGGCGTCTTCGACTTCCTCGTGCAGATCACCCTCGGGATTCGTCCGGATGCCCCCGGCGGCGTGCTGCGGCTCGTTCGTCCTCGCCTTCCCGATTGGTTGCGCCAGTTGACCGTGCATCGGATCCCGGTGGGGCCCCACTCGGTCGACCTCTCCTGCCGCCGCGAGGGCGACCATACGTACACCGAGATCGTCAACGTCCGCGGCAACGTCCAGGTCACCTTCACCGAGGAGTGGGGCGACTGAAGCTCATCTCAGGCCAGGGTGAAGACTGCACGGCAAATCCAGCACCGCCGTGCAGTCTTCACCCTGGCCTGAGGTCAAGAGGGGCCGCGGCGAATACTGTTCACCGCTTCGACCACACGGTCGACGTCTTGCGGTCCCGTGAAATAGGCCACCGACAGACGGATCCCCTCCGGGTCCCGAACGGCTCGCTGCACGATCTTCCAATCGTCCCAGAACCGCTGGTTCAGCTCGCGGCCGGAAATTCCCTCGATCTTGAAGTTCAGAATCGGCGACGAGTGCTCCCAGGGCATGGGGGTCTGGACCTTCACGCCGTCGATGGCAGCCAGTCGCTGCTTCAGCGCGGTGGCCATCGCCCGCTCGTGCTCGGCGATCGCTTGCCAGCCAATGGCCGACAGGTATTCCACCGCGCTGGCCACGCCGGCGTAAATCGCCGGGTTGCGCATTCCATACTCGAACCGCGTCGCGGTCGGATGGAATTTCACACGGACGTCCTCCGGGTGATCGAGACGGTCCCACGGAAACCCATCGGCGAGTGAGCCGCCGCCGACGTAGCGAGGGGTCAGCTCGTCGAGCCGGTCCTTGCGGACGGCCAGCATGCCGGTGCCTTTTGGCCCGCAGAGCCACTTGTGAACGCTGCCCGTGAGGTAATCGCAGCCGAGCGCGTGGAAATCGACCGGAAAAGCTCCGACAGATTGCGCGCCGTCGAGCAACACCCGGACCCCTCGGTCGTGGGCCAGGCGGGTCATCTCGACGGCCGGCATGCGGATCCCGGTCTCGCAGGACACGTGGCTGAAAGCCGCGAGCCGCGTCTTTGGAGTGAGCTGAGCGGCGAAAGATGCGAGGGTCTGGGCCGGATCGTGGCAGAACTGAAAGCGGCGCACGGTGACACCCGCCACGGTCTGGAGAGCGAACGAAGGGTAAGCAATGGCCGGGTGCTCTTCGCTGCCGATGACGATCTCGTCGCCCGGCTGAAAGGTGAGGGCGCCGAGGACGATGCTGACGCCATCGGTACCGCTGTGCGTGACGCACACCTCCTCGAGGTCGGCGTTGACGACGCCGGCGAGCCGCTGGCGCGCCTTCTCCATCTCCGTCGCGATTCGCCGTCGGTCGTAGTAACCGTATCGCTCGAAGTGCCCGAGGACGTCGAAATAGGACTTCAGCACCGGCTCCGCCATGATGCCCTCGGTGCCGCTGTTCATGTAGGTCACGTCGGCCAACGACGGCAGCGCCTGCCGGATCGCCGCGAGATCGTAGGTTTGGGTTGATGCCATGCTGATTCCTCCTCCACTATTGTCCATGGAAGGCGCTGGTGAACTCCCGACTGGCTCCGATCAGCAGCGCCGGTGCGCCGACGGTGATAATCCGGCAGCCGCGCTCGACGTGACGGCGCGCCTGCTCGAGGTCGTTCGCCGGCAGGCCGGTCGGCTTGCCGACGCGGCGACAGTGCGCGATCACCTGATCGACGACCTTCTGGACGTCAGGATGCCACGGCTGGGCCGGGTAGCCCATCGAGAACCCCAGGTCGTTCGGCCCGACGATCAGCGCGTCGAGACCATCCACGGTCAGGATGTCGGGCACGTTGTCCAGGCCCTTCACATCCTCGAACAGCCCGATCACCAGGGT
>DATLRG010000689.1:0-2999 GCA_035534795.1 Chloroflexota bacterium | reverse complement strand
TCGAAGGGCACGAGGTAGCGCGTTGGGAAATAGATGCCGAAGGGACCAGGGTATGTCTGCGAGGCCGAGCGATATTCCACGAAGCGATCGGCGAGCATTGGCAAGAGGTAGACCGGTCCCAGCAAAAACCACGAAGATGGAGTCAGGGCCGACCAGACCACCGCGGCGATCGGAATCCCGAGCGCGCCGTAGCGGCCGCCGTTCGCCGCTTTGAGCAGGGCGAGCGGCCACAGACCGAGCGCGGTGAGCTTGAAGGTGGCCGCGACGCCGCACGCCGGTGAAAACCAGCGGGTGCCGTAGGCCAGGGTACAGAGACCCAGTCCGAGCATCAAAGGCCCCTCCGCCCAGGCTCGCGCGAGGTCCTCGCGGGAGAAAGGCATCGCCAGCACCAGCGCGGCCGCGGCCGTTCCTCGCCAGCCGAGCCGCTTGGCGACCAGCGCGAATCCCAGCGCCGCGCAGAGAACGGCGGCCAGGCGCACGACCGGCAAAGTCTCGGCGGGAATCTCCGTCGCCGGTCCTTGCAAGGCCGCGTCTCCGTAGGAGTACGGCAGCGCGGGCGCCGGCACGCCGGCCACCGCCATGGCGGTGCCAAAAACGAAGCGCGTTCCCATCGGCTGAGTCAACGGCCAGAAGTCGACCGGCGCCCAGCCGGGATCGGTGTAGGAATCAGAACCCGTCGTCCGAAAGTCGAGATGCGTCAGCTTGCCGAAGTAATAGGCACCGGTCCAGACGTACTGGCGCTCGTCCTCGTGGACGGGAACGGTCAGCGCGGCTGGCACGAGGGCCGCCAGGGCGAGCAGAAAGGCGACGAGAGCCGGGGCGATCGCCTTGAAAGTCGCCGTCAGCGGAGGATCGCCATCGCGCGTCGTGTCGAGCATCGATCGTCTCCGGTCTTTCACTCAGTTCGCGGTGCCCACGCGTTCATAGACGAGGACCGCTTTGCCATCCCAGATGGGCGCGGGAAAGGTCGCGATGAGCCGGTAGTCGCGACGAAACCAGGGCGCGTCGACGAGCGGCGCCTGGAGGTAGCGGTCGTGGCCGACGATAAAATCGGGCCGTTCCGCGCGAATCAGCTCGGGGGGAACGGCGTTCTCGTCGGAGAAGCCGGGCGGCAGCGGATAAAACCGCGTCGCCTCGGGCGAGACCAGGCCCACCGTATCCAGAATGCGGGCGTTGGCGACGTAGCCGAAGGCGCCGATCTCGGGAAGCGCGACGACGGCGTTGGGAGTCAGGCGCGGCGCGAGGAATCGGCCGGCCGCGGCGTAGGCGTCTTCGCGCGCGAGGCTGACCCCCAGCGGCGCCAGGGCGCTGTGACCGGCGTCGCGGCCCAGGCTCAGCCCGAGGACCGTCCAGCCGATCAGCACGGCCCCGGCGGCTAGCGCTGCCGGCTTCGGCATGCGGCGCGTCGTCCAGCGCAGCAGCGCCACGACCCACAGCAGGAAGAAGGGGACGAGCGGCACCAGGTACCACTGGAACATCGGGACGCCCCGCAGCCCGGCGAGCGCGTAGGCCGCGGCGAGCAGCGGTCCGAACCCCGCCAGGGGCCAGAGGCTCGCCGCGTGGCCGAGGCGGCGGACCAGGCGGGGCACGAAGGGCAGCGTCAGGAGCACCAGGACCACGCTGACCAGCAGACCGACCTGTCCGGGCACCGGCGGGTCGGCGAGCAAGAGCTGGGACGGGCTGGAGCCGGGCAGGCCCATGTAGACCAGGAGCCAGAGCGCGTTCGCGAACGGCGGCAGGTGTTGATAGGCCACCGCCTTCGCCGAGACGCTCTGGGGGATCGGGCTGCCGAACCACCAGCAGGCGAAAACGACCCACGGAAGGACCGGGGCCAGAAACGCGACGATGGCGCGGCGTGGCGGGAGGTGTCGTGCCACGAGGTGACGGCCCAGCACGAGCGCCGCGATGAGCAGACCCTCCGGCCGCGTCAGCGTGGCGAGCCCCGCCAGAAGGCCCGCCAGTCCCGGCCGCTCATCGACGTCGGCCGCCGCCGCCCCGACGACCAGCAGCGTGAACAGCGAGCTCTCCATGCCCCCGACGGCGTAGGTGATGCTGAGCGGCGACAGCGCGAACAGGGCGCCCAGCAAGGCTGCCCACGCCCGGCCAGACCCCAGTCGGTTGCCCAGCCAGATGAGCAGGAGCGTGGTCGCCGCGTCGGCGGAGGCGGCCAGAATCAGCGACACTCGCGGCACGTCCACGCCGCCGAGCTGATAGATCGCCGCCAGGACAATGGTGTAGAGCGGCGTGGTGGTGCCCAGGACGCGCTGACCCGCGTTGTAGACGAAGCCGAGTCCATCGGCCAGGTTGCGCGCGTAGCGGAACGTGATGTAGGCATCGTCGATCGTCAACGGCCCGACCGCGACGCGGGTCAGGAAGGCGAGACCGGCCAGGGCAACCGCCAGCGCCTGGGCGACACGCCTCCACCGAGCGTCCGCGGCGGAGGCTGCCTCACCTCTTTCCCAACCTCTCCCCGACGCGGGGAGGGGAGGTTGGGTCGTTGGAGGGTGTATGGAAAGGGTCAGTTGGCCAGAGATTTGCGCAGCAAATCTCTGGCCAACTGACCCTTTCCATACACCCTCGAAAACGCTCACGGCTGCCTCACCACGATCACTCGTCGACCGGCGATGCCTTGCCGACCGCATCACTCAGTATCATGGGCGACGCCCTCGTCGGCAATCAGAGTAGTATTCCCCGGTTTGCCGACAGAATTGCTCCCGAGCGGGCCCGTGTCCACGCTGGCGAGCTGGGCCGGACCGGCGGTATCGTGTACTCTGATCAGGCGCTGGGCGACCACGGTCAGCGCGATCAGCGGCACGACAGTCCAGGGGGCTGCCAGCAGAGAGCCCGGCCAGGTGGCGTGGCCGAAAGCGCTGTAGCGGATCAGTGTCGTCCAGGTCAGCAGGTACCCCACCGCCAGGGAGAGGTGTACCGTGGTGCTGGTCGTGGCCTCATCCAGGAGTAGAAGTGATGGCACGAGGAGGACGACGCCGCCGTACACG
>DATLRG010000688.1:0-5463 GCA_035534795.1 Chloroflexota bacterium | reverse complement strand
GGCGATCGCCGCGACGAGCGGCTCGATCAGCATCAGCTTCGATCCGAAGCCGCCGCCAACCGCCATGCCGATGACCTTGATTCTCCCAGCCGGTAGACCAAGGATCTTGGCAAGCTGCTGGCGCGGATAGAACGTCCCCTGAGTCGAGCTCCAGAGGGTCAAGGTTCCCGACGGGTCGAGCCAGGCGACGGCGGTCTGCGGCTCGATCGGCGACTGGTGGGCCCACTGGGTCCGGTAGGTTGCCTCGACGACAGCGTCGGCCTGGCGAAAGCCGGCCTCGACGTCGCCGCGGTGCTGGCGGGTCTGGTTCGAGACGTTGGGCGAGGCCAGCTTTTCGATCTCCTCCTTGGCACCGCCGACGCTCGCGTGGGCTTCGGTCTCACCCACCGCGCCGATCGCTTTGAAGCGGGCCCGAGGCGCGTTGGCGGCCAGCGCCGCCTCGGGATCGACAACGGTGGGGAGTTGCTCGTAGGTCACGTCGACGAGGGCGACGGCATCCTCGGCGAGTGCCTCGGTCGGGGCGAGCACCGCGGCGACCGGGTGGCCATTGAAGACGACCTCGTCCACGGCCAGCGGCTCGCCCTGCCGTGACGGATCCGGGCGGGCGATTGATAGGTCGGCGGCAGTCAGAACGATGACGCCGGGGATCTGCTCCGCGGCGGACTTGTCGATCCTCACGATCCGGGCGTGAGGATACGGGCTGACGACGAGCCGGGCGTGGAGCATCCCGGGCAGTTGGACGTCGCCAGCGTACTTGGCCTGGCCGGTGATCTTTTCGTAGCCGTCGACGCGACGGATGGAAGTTCCGACGACAGTGTCTGTCATATTCGTCTCCTGCTCATTCGGGACGTTAGCGTAGCGCTTGGACGGCAAGACGGCCTCGCGAACGACCGCTCGTCGTCGTGCCCTTACTCCACTATAGAGGAACGACTGGATCGATGACAAGCAATGCATCCCCGGGGGCTATCCCTGCGTTGTGCCGTCATCGCCATTTTGCTATAGTTTGCGCGGTTTACCTGCAGTAGCGATAGGAATTGCCCTTCATGTCGGTCAAAGAAACCTCCGGAGACGCGCGACGACAGGTCGTTGCAGTTGCCGCGGGATTAGTGCTCGTCCTGGGCGCATTCGTCTTACGGATCTATCGGATCGACTCCCAGAGCCTCTGGCCGGACGAAGTCTATAGCTTGGTCCTCTCTCACTGGTCAATCGGACAGACCTGGACTCAGATCGTCAACGATCACGTTCCTCTGTACACTCTGCTGCTTGGCGAATGGCGGCCGCTGGTGGGCACGTCCGCCTTTAGCCTCCGCTTTTTTTCGGCGATCTTTTCAACGCTGAGCGTGCCGCTGACGCTGATCCTGGCGCGGCGCTTTCTGCGGCCGTCCGCGGCGTACGTAGCGGCGATGCTGGTAGCCATCTCGCCGTTCCAGGTCTATTACGCCCAGGAAGTGGTCATGTACAGCTTGCTGGGCGCATTGGCGCTGCTGTCGTCATGGCTGTTGCTGCGCTGGGCCGCCCGGCCAGGCCTTGGTGTGGTCATCCTCCAGTCGGTGCTCTACGGCGCCATGGCGTACACCCACTACGCCGGCTTGTTTGTGCTGGCGACTCACGTCGCGATCGTTGTCGTCAGTTGGCTGTGCGGCTGGTTCCAACCGCGTGATCTGACCGGAGGCCTGCCGGTCGAGGCTCCCGTCTTTTCCCGCCGCTGGGTATGGACGTGGCTTGGCGGCATGCTGCTCTTTCTGCCGTGGGTTGCAACGCACGTTCATGCCATGGCGTCGAACGTGGCCGGAGGGACCTCGCGGACGGTCATCGACCTGCTGGCGCTTACCTTCACCGATCTGAGCTTCGGCAATGCGATTGCCGCGCATCTGGATGCGGGCATTCCGTTCGAGGCGGCGGTGCTCCAGCGCCTGGCCTGGGCGTCCTTGCTACTGCCAGCGTTCTGCATCCTGGCGATCGTTCCCCGCCGGCGGGGTGGCCGTTGGAGAATATCCTGGGATCACCTGGTTGCATTGCTCCACGCGGTCATTCCTTTCGCCGTGCTGCTGGTGCTGGTCCAGTTCACCCGCGATTTTGTTAGCCGCTACGGGTTTCCGGCGACGTTCTGGTTTCCCATCGCCGCCGTGGCCGGTCTGTGGTACCTCCGTCCGGTCCTCCGTTGGCTCGGGGTGGCGCTGCTCGTCGTCTATTGTGCCTGGGGGGGGCTGCTCTACTTTCAGCACCCGGGCTTTGCTCGTCTGGATTTCCGCGACGCCGTCGCCTACATCGTGCAGCATCGCCGGCCGGGTGACGCGGTGATCGTCACGGCGCCTTACGTCGCGTCTACGTTCGACTATTACGTCGGGCCGGCCGCGGGCGAATTGCCGCGAACTCCCCTGCCCGCGACCGTTCCTATGAACGTTCGTCAAACCCAGCAAGCGCTGTCAAAGCTCGACGACTCCAGTCAGCGGCTCTGGCTGCTGCGCTGGCAGGATTATTACTCCGATCCGCACCGGGTGATCGCGAATTGGCTCGGGGCACACGCCATCCACGAACGAACGCTGAATTTCCCCGGCGATCTGGCCGTTGAGCTCTGGCTCACTCGTCCGCCGGTCCGGGCGACGTTGCCACCCGACACGACGACGACGTCCGCGGAGATTGGCCACACAATGCACCTGGCTGGACTCGCCAGTCGGCGCAGTCTTGACGGGCCGTTGGTCGTCACATTCTACTGGCGGCTCAGTGCACCGTTGACGGACGACTATACCGTGTTTGTTCATCTGGTCGACCAGAGCGGACGGCGTGTTGCGCAGGCCGACGCGCCACCCTACGAAGGCCAATATTCGACGACGCGTTGGCCGGTCGGGCCGATCGTCCAGGACGTGCACCGGATCTCACTGCCCACGTGTCTTCCCCCCGGCCGCTATCGATTGGACGTTGGGTTTTACGTCCTCAAAACGATGCGTCGACTCGGTTCGCCCGGCGACGATACCTTCCACCTGTCGGTGGTCGTACCTCCCATGCCCGCCAATCCGCTCGCTCACACCCTGCTCTGGCGGCTACCCCCGGCGCTCCGCTTAGATCCGAAGCTACCGCCGAGCATTCAAGTCGGCTGTCCGGCGTCACTGCCAGAAACGAAAGGAACATGATTTTATGAGTGTCGCTCCCAAAAACCTGCTGTTCATCTTTTCCGACGAGCACAACCGCGACATGCTTGGCTGCTACGGGCACCCGGTCGTAAAGACTCCGAATCTCGACCGGTTGGCGGCGCGGGGTGTCCGTTTTACCGATGCCTACTGCAATTCGCCGATCTGCGTTCCCTCGCGAGCGAGTCTGGCGACCGGGCGGTACGTCCACGAGATCCGGGCCTGGGACAACGCTGCTCCCTACATTGGCGAGCGGCCCAGTTGGGGGCACCGCTTGGCCGCCGCCGGTCACCAGGTCACCACGATCGGCAAGCTCCACTACCGCTTCCCGGATGATCCCACCGGCTTTGCCGACCAACGGTTGCCCATGCACGTCCAGGACGGCGAAGGCGACATCTACTCCTTGATCCGCGAGGACATGGCGTCTCGTCCCCAGGCCCGAGCCCGGGCGTTGGAGGCGGGCCCAGGCGAATCGCAGTACAGCCGCTTCGATCGCGCGAATACCCAGGAGGCGACGCGCTGGCTCCGCGACGAGGCGCGCCGTTACGAGAAGCCGTGGGCGCTCTTCGTCGGCTTCGTCACCCCGCACTTCCCGCTGATCGCGCCGAAAGAGTTCTACGATCGGTATCCGCTCGACGAGGTCGTGCTTCCCCGACAGTATGGGCTGGCCGAGCGTCCGAGCCATCCGTCCATCGACGAGCTTCGTCGGGTTTTCGATATGACCGACGAGTTCGACGAGCCGACCCTGCGCAAAGCGATCGCCGCTTATTACGCACTCTGTAGTTTCCTGGATGCCCAGGTCGGCGCGGTGCTAGCAGCGCTGACCGAAAGTGGCCTCGAAGCGGAAACCCGGGTGATCTATACCTCGGATCACGGCGACCAGGTTGGCGAGCACGGTGTCTGGTGGAAGAGCACGATGTACGAGGGAGCCGCCGCGATTCCTTTGATCATGGCTGGACCCGACGTTCCGGCGAACCAGGTTTGTCATACTCCGGTTTCGCTCGTCGACTGCTTCCCGACCATCCTGGAAGGGGTTGGTGTTTCGTTTGCCCCGGAGGACCACGACCTGCCGGGCACCTCACTCTGGCCGATTGCGCGTGGCGAAAGCGCTCCCGAGCGGACTATTTTCAGCGAATACCACGCGATCGGCTCGGAGCACGGGTTCTTCATGATTCGCCATCGCCAGTACAAATACGTCTACTACCCGAACGCCCGACCGCAGCTATTCGACCTGGACCGCGATCCCGTCGAGAATTGCGACCTGGCACTCGATCCGGCCTACGCGCTGGTGCTCGCCGAGTGCGAGGCCGCGCTGCGCCAGATTTGTGATCCGGAAGCGGTCGACCGCCAGGCGCACCAGGATCAGTCGCGCTTGATCGAGCAGCATGGCGGCAAAGCGGCAGTGCTCGCCCGCGGCTACCAGATTCCCTACACTCCGGCTCCAGAGATGTTCCGGTAGGGGGTGTTTGAGAAGGATCGAGGCAGGGGACTGGGAGTGCTGCCTGCCAGGCGGCACCCCCAGAACGCGCGGTATCTTATAATGGCACGAGCGGAAATGACCGGGGATGAAGGTAAACATGGCAAAGGCACCTGGCCAGATTGGCTTTGGGATCATCGGGCTCGGCTTTGGCGAGTCACGCTGCGCGATGGTTCAGCAAGTCCCAGAGGCGCGGCTGGTCGCGGTGGCGTCGCGGACCGAGGAGCGGGCTCGGGCGACCGGCGTGAAGTTCGAGGTGGACTGGTACACCGATTACCACCGTATGCTCGAACGCGACGACCTCGACGTGGTTGCAATCTATACGCCGAGCGGCGCGCATACGGAAATCGTGCAAGCGGCGGCCCGGGCGGGAAAGCACGTGCTCACCACCAAGCCGCTGGAGATTAGCCTCGCCCGGGCCGACGCGATCGTCGACGCCTGTCGCACCGCCGGGGTGAAGCTGGCGACTGAGTTGGCTGCTCGCTACACTCCAGCCAACTATGCGCTCTACCGGGCGGTCCACGACGGCCAATTCGGACGCATGATCCTTGGAGAGTTTGCCGAGAAGCTCTATCGGCCGGCCTGTTACTTTGCGCTCGACGAGGGCTGGCGCAGCACCTGGGAGCTTGGCGGCGGCGGCACGGTGATGAATCAGACGATCCACTCGATCGATCTGATGCGCTGGATCATGGGCGACGTCGCGACGATCACCGCCCGGATGGGGACCTTCGCCGCGCCGACCGAAAGCGAGGATACCGCGGTCGCCACCGTCACCTTCCGGAGCGGCGCCCTGGGTGTGCTGACCGGCACCACTACCTTTCTAAATGACCGACCGGCGGGTCGCTATGGTTGCGGCGG
>DATLRG010000687.1:0-3730 GCA_035534795.1 Chloroflexota bacterium | reverse complement strand
CGCGGCTTCCACGGTGGACTTCCTTACGGCTTGACCTGCGCCGTGGCAGATGCCAGCATGGGCCGAGACGGGTCGTGTGGTGCGAGTCCGTGCGCGAAGCCGCTGCAGGGTGGGGCGAGGGTGTGATGACGACCGATGAGTTGATCGAACGTTATGTCGAGTCTAGTTCACATTATCCGGGATTGGATGAAGCGCGGCTCCGCCGGTACGGCGTGCCGGTGTGGGCTCTCGTGGGTTACCTCGGGGTGGTGAGCGGGGACGAGGTCCAGGTCGCGAAAGACTATGACGTTCCGATCGAGGCTGTTGAGGCCGCACTCGAGTACTACCGCCGGCACCGGAGCGTGATCGACGCCCGTATTGCCGCGAACGTGGCGTAGGTGCGTGACCGACTTCTACGCGGATCACGACGTTGCGTTGCCACTCGCGCTTCTCCTCCGAGAGCAGGGACACGGCGCGGTCACGACGCGAGACCTCGGGCAGGAGGCGGCGGGGGATGACGAGCAATTGCTCACTGCTGCCCAACATGGCTGGGATCTCGTGACTCACAACCGAAAGCACTTTTCGTTGCTCCACAATGCGGGGCGACGGTGGTCCCGTGCCTGGGGCATCCAGCCTGAGCACTCCGGGATACTGGTTCTCGCACAGTTCCCAACTCTACAACTTGCCGAAGCGCTCACCGAATTTCTCGATCTGAAGCTGCCGCTGGCGAATCATCTATACACCTGGCGGCCTCTGAGGGGCTGGCTGCGCCAGGAATAGCGGCGAGCACCGGACGCCGGTCCTGGACAGGATGCGCAGGAAGAGAGCGCGCTCCATGGGGACGACCAGAGGCGGGGTGCGGTGTGCGAAATAGGTGCGCAAATCCTGCCCAGACCCTATAATGTCCATGCGGGAGCGGAATCCCGCGAGGTAGGGATCGTGCAGGCAGTTACCGAGTCCCGGGTCGGCTCTCCTCTGATCGACTCCTATGGTCGGCAGATCGAGGATCTTCGTATCTCGATCACAGATCGCTGCAATTTTCGCTGCCAGTACTGCATGCCGGCCGAAGGTCTACCGTGGCTTCCGAACGACAAAGTCCTGACCGACGACGAAATCGTCCGCCTCTCGCGACTCTTCGTGCGCAACGGCATCAAGGAGATCCGCCTCACCGGCGGCGAACCGACCGTGCGGCCCAGCTTGCCCAGTATTGTCCGACGCCTGAGCGCGCTGCGTGACGACGGTCTCGAGAGTCTGAGCATCACGACGAATGGCGTTCTCCTGGAGAAAATGGCGGGCAAGCTGGCCGAGGCCGGCCTGACGCGCATCAACGTGAGCCTGGACACGCTCATGCGGGACAAGTTTCACCGGATTACTCGGCGCGATTGCCTCGAAAAGGTATTGAAGGGCCTGGAAACTCTCGAGAGGTACCCCACCATCCGACCGATCAAGGTCAACGCGGTGGCGATGCGGGACTTTACCGAGGAGGAGATTCTCGATTTTGCCCGCTTCGCTCGGTCCAACCCGTACGTGATCCGCTTCATCGAGTACATGCCGTTGGATGCCGATGGCAACTGGCGGCGCGAGCAAGTCCTGACCGGCCGCGAGATCTTCGAGGTCATGAACGCCTGGATGCCGCTGATCCCGGTGGAGACCGGTGCGAGCTCGACCTCCCGCCGGTATCGCTTTGCCGACGGTCTCGGCGAAGTCGGCTTCATCAACCCGGTGAGCGAGCCCTTCTGCGCGACGTGCAACCGCGTCCGCCTCACCGCCGACGGCCAGATCCGCACCTGCCTGTTCTCGATCGACGAGTGGAACCTGATCACACCATTGCGTGCTGGCGCCTCGGACGACGAGCTCAGCGAGGTGATGCACCTCGCCGTCTCGCACAAAGAGCTCAAGCACAAAATCAACGAAGGGGCGGCGTTTCAGCGAGCGTCCCGAAGCATGTCGCAAATCGGCGGTTGATCCCGCTACTTCCTGCCACGACCGCCCAGGCCGCCGAGGAACCAGTTCGAGAACTGATCTCGGGCCCGCGGCAGGTCCACCGGCGCCGCGTCCGCTTGCGGACCCATCCCGGGACGCCACGCGGCCCGCGCGTCGCGCGCCGCCTCCAACGCTCGTTGGAGGCCGTCCGGGTCTTCTTCGAGTTGCCGGCCCAGTTCCCCGAGCTCATCTCGCAACGCCTGGATCCACACCGCGAGCACCTCGCGGTTGTTCTGGAACTGGGTCCGCTGCTCGGTCGGGTCGCCCAGGGTGGGACCGGTGACGCTCCCGAAGGTGGGTCCGGCGAGTCGCTGGCCGTCGCGCCAGGCGGGATTCGACGTGGCGACAGACACCAGCGCCGCCGCGACGAGCGCTGGCAACTGGTTAACCGCGGCGAGGTGGCTATCGTGCTCGACCGGATCGACGAACAGCGGCTCCGCACCTAACGCCCGGACCAGCCGGATCACTTGCTCGATCGCCGCGGCCGACGCGCTCGAACTGGCGACCACGCAGTAGGTGCAGCCCTGAAACAGAGTCGCCGTCGGCTCGCGATGACCGTCGTCGGCGCCCACAATCGGGTTGCCACCAACGTAGCTCACCCGGTCGCCGAACGACGCCTCGGCCCACGCGAGGGTCGGACGTTTCAGGCTGGCGGTGTCCGTGACGATACAACCGGGCTCCAGAAACTCCGCCATCTGGGAGAAGAGCCGTTGCATCGCGCTGAGCGGCGTGGCCACGACGACCAGACTGGCTTTCTCGAGCGCGGCCGGTAAATTCCAGTCGGCGCGGTCAATCGCTCCGCGCTTCTTCGCCGCCAGCGCGCGCCCGTGCTCGCGGTCGTGTCCGACGATCTCGAACTCGACCTTGTGCTCCTTCAGCGCGAGCCCAATCGAAGTCCCGACGTACCCGGTTCCGACGATGGTGATTCGGTTCATCGCGCCTCCCCCCACGCTCACATTTGCCCGTCGTAGCGATAAAGCAGCCGACTCAGGCGGTCGCCACCGGGTGAGTCGTGGCTGGCAATCAACTGTACCACCCTCAGGCGGCTCCCAGCCCGCTCGGCCGCGCGGGCGCCGAGCTCCGCGTGGTGGGCTGCGAGGTAGAACGGACGGCACCACGTCGGACGACTTTGCTGCGACAGCCAGACGGCGAGGCCCGGACTGGTCAGTCGGCAGAGCGCGAAGGCGACGCGGTAGGCGAGCGGCAAGGGTCCAAGCGCCTTCCCGACATCGTGCAGCAGCGCCGCGCGAAGCAGGTCCGCGTCGGCGTGTCCATCACACTCCAGGCGGCGGTAAAGGTCCAGGCTGTGGCGTTGGTCCGCGACCCGCATCGCCAGGAAGAGCTGGCGTTCGGCGGGGCTCAGGAGCTGGTCGAGGGCGGCCAACTCGGCCCGATCGACGCGCGCCGACACCGCGCCGACGAACCGGCGCGCCAGGTGCTGGAGGTCCGCGACTGGTTTCACACCGTCCCGACGATCAAGTGCAGGATCGGTCCACCGAAAATGCTAAGGATCGACTCGAGCACGCTCGGTAGCATGAAGACGAGTAAGATCAAAACGCCAGGCCCGAACGCCTCGAACCGGGCGAGTGTGTAGGCTGGCTTCGTCGGCAGCAGGCCAAGCAGAACGCGGTAGCCGTCGAGCGGCGGGATCGGGATCATGTTGAAGACCGCCAACAGCACGTTGACGAAAACGTACGTCGAGACGAACTGCGCCGGCAAGACGTTCGCCCGCAGGACCTGGGCGCCGATGACTGCCTGCAGCAGATTC
>DATLRG010000686.1:0-9727 GCA_035534795.1 Chloroflexota bacterium | reverse complement strand
GGATTCGGGTCGATCCGCGTTGGGACCTGGCACCGTCGTACGATGGCGGCGACCAGGCGAGCAGCTTTAGCGTGACCAAGCACGTCGTCGGGCAGCGGTGCTTCCGTCCGATCGAAGTCATGCTCACGTTCGATCAAAATCGGAAAGAATCGAGCCGGTCGGTGACCGGCGGCCAGTTGATCAGCGCGGACGAGTACGCCGCGGATGACCAGCAACGTTGACGCTCGGTCGGCGAGGGGTGTACACTTTTAAGTAGCAATCCGGCGTGCGCAACCAGCGCTGGTTGCCGCGATCGCTCCGCCGTTGGAGGGACCGGTATGCCGACCGATCATCTGGTGTCCTCGTCAGCCTCGTCATTCGCCGGCCTGATCGGGCCGATTATCCCTGGCTTCTTCGAGGTCGATGCCCTCAGCCTCACCCTTTTGATCTGCCTGGCCTTGCTCGCCGCGCTGCTGATTCTCTGCGCGCCAGCCACGCGCAACCTCTTCCCGAGCCTCGTCCTGACTCTCTTCTTCTTCGTCGGCGCGTTCGCGGTCGTGACCGCGGCGAACGTGGTGACGTTCTTCGGCGCCTGGGAGCTCTGCAGCCTGTTCGCCTGGGGCATCGGGCAGGTGGCCGACGACGATCAGTCGGGCGCGCCCATCGTCCCGTTTCAAGCAGCCGGCGCGCTCGGCTCGTTCCTAATGCTGCTGGGGCTGTTGCTGCTGGTGGTGAATCGACATAGTCTGATCCTCGGCCCGGCCACCACGGGCGGAGCCGGCCCACTCCCGTGGATTCTGCTGCTGGCGATCACCTTGAAGTCGTACGGGCTGCTCTCGGAGGGATGGGGCCTGCGTCCGGAGCACCGGTTCAGCCTGGCCGGCGCGACGCTGGCCGGGGCCGGGCTCCTGAGCGTCGGGATGTACCCCTTCTTCCGCTTCTTCGGGCCGATCCTCGGGAGCGTTCCCGTCTGGCGCGCGCCGGTGTTCTGGGGTGCGACCGTTCTCGCGGTGATCGCGGCGCTGGCAGCGCTCGGGGAAGCGGATTACCGGCGCGCGCTGTCCTACGGTGCGTTCAGCCAGTTCTGGCTGATGATCCTGGTGTTCAGCATCGGTACTCCCGCCGCGACGACCGGCGCGGTGCTCGGAGCGGTCGCCGATGCGTTCGCGTTCACTGGTTTGTTCCTCTGCCTTGGCCTGGCCGAGGAGGCCACGGCCCGGGTCCTCCTGCGCCAGGTGGGTGGTCTAGCTCAGCGCCTGCCGCTCACGGCGGCGCTCTTCGTGGTCTGTTCGATCTCGATTCTCGGCTTGCCGCCGCTCGCCGGCTCCATTGCCGATGGGCTGATCGGCGTTGCCGCCGCGGGGTCGCAGGTACTTCCGATTGTCTGGATGGCGGTCGCCGGCTTGACGCTCGCCTATCTGATTCGGCTCTTCGCCACCTTGTTCCTGGGCGAGCTGCGCGGTCCGGTTCAGTCAGAACGGCGCTGGTCGGCTATTCTGATGAGTGGAGTGCTCGTCGGGGTGCTCGTCCTGCTGGGAACACTGGGGACAGACGTGCTCGCGTTGCTGCAGCCGCTCGTGTGAGTGGCACCGGAGTAGGATCATGACGTCGCATCTGTTGCCGTGGCTGATCGCGGGACCCGTGCTCGCCACGCTGGTGGTCCCCGCGCTCGGGGCGATCTACCCCACCGGGCGCTCGTCGCTGTACACGCTGGCGCACGTCGGTACGCTGGTGCTGGTTGCGCTCGCGCTGGCCGCGGGCCCGACGAGTAGCGTCGTCGAGGTTCGGAGTGGACCACTCGGCATCCAGCTCGGCCTGACGCTCGACCGGGCCACGGGCGGCGCCCTGATTCTCACGGCGCTGCTCCTCCTCGCCGTCTCCTGGTTTAGCCAGACATACGTGCGTGGCGCGCGGCACGGCACGGTTTTTCTGTCACTGCTGCTCCTGGAGCAGGCGGCGGTGAATCTTACCTTGCTTGCCGGGGACCTGCTCGCGCTCTACGCCGGCCTCCTGGCCTTGAGCTTCGCTCTGATGCTGATGATCGGCGTCGATTTCGGCAGCGCCGGTGGTGCGGCCGCCCTGCGCGTCTTCGCCACCCTGGAGGTGCCCGCCGCGCTCGCGTTCGTCGGATTCTGGATGATCGACGCGCGCGCCGGGACGCTCTCATTGTCCGATCTCCCACACGATGCCAACTGGCTGAGCGCCCCCACGTCGTGGGCGTTACTCCTGCCCATCGTCGTCGCGCTGGTGAGTCGGGCCGGCCTCACGCCGTTACAGAACTGGGTCGTCGCGGGCTGTCGCGCCGCGGCGGCGCCGGCCGCCGCGGCCATCGCCGGCGTAGCTCTGCCCGTTGGAGCGCTGGTGCTGTCCCGCCTCGCCGGCGTGGCGATTCCCCTGGATTCCTCCTGGCTGCACGGCTTGCTGCTGTTGGCCGGCGCCACCGCCATCGTCGGCGGCATCGGCGCGTTGCGCGAGAGGACGGCGCTCGGCTGGCTCGGTTACCTGGCAATCGGCCAGGTCGGACTGGCGTCGTTGGGCTTCCTGGTGGACACGCCGGTCGGGCCGCTCGCCGGTTGGATCGCCCTGGCGTCGAGCGCAGTCGCGATCACGCTTGTCGCCATGGCCATCGGTCTGGCCATCCGTACCGCCCGGCACGACCGGATCGATGCGCCGGTCCACCTGCCACGGAATTCTGTCGCCTGGTGGTCGTTTCTCGTCGGGTTGGCGTCACTCGCACCCCTGCCGCCATTCACCACGTTTAGCGCGCGACGCCTTCTCCTCGCCAGCTTGCTGAACGATGGGTCCGCGTGGAGCATGCTTGCCGCGATGGCAGTCGTCGCTGGCACCATCCTCCTGACCACGGCCATCGGGCGCGTTTTCCTCGAGCTAGTCCACGACCGCTGGTCAGACCAGACCCCATCGACGATTGACGGCACCCCACACCGCCGCGAGCGCGTGGCGGGAGCGTGGCCGCCTGGCGGGGCACGGCCGAAGCGATCGATCCCTGACGGCCGCGCCGCGCTGGCCATCCTCGCCGCGGTACTCGTCGCCTTCGCCTTGATCCCCCTAACGTGGCTGACGAGCCCGCTGGGAGTGACGCCGCCGCTGCCGACACCGGGCGCGAGCCTCCCGTCGACCGTGCTGCTCCTCTTCGCGATCGTGGTCGCTCCGTGCCTGGGGTATCTCGCGCTGGGGCGCTCTCAGCCCGAGCACTCCAGCTATCTCCTCGCCAGAATCGGCCGTCGCGTACGGCTCGACGTCGCGCTCGACCCCTACGTTTTGATCGGCGGGGCGCTCCTGGCATTGGGTCGCCTGAGCGCGGCGACCCTGGACCAGACGCTCGGTCGGCTTGCGCGGGCGCGCTAGCGCATCATTCAGATGACCTGAGCACCCTCGCGCGGGCATTCGAGTCCGTTCTGCTATAATGCCCCGGCTGTGAGTAACCAGTGCTGGGCCTCGGGCGATGAAGAGGTCCAATTCCCTCATCACCCACGACTCATCACTGTCCACTCGCGCCGGGGGGTGCGTGCGCCGGGTCCGGGTTGATCTGCTGGTGTTGGCGGTCTTCGCCATCGCCCCGCTGTTGTTCTACTGGCCCACGCTCTTCGGCGGCCAGGTTCTGCTGCCCCTGGATAACCTCTGGCTCATGCCGCCCTGGGGTGGTCCGCCGGACGCGGTCCCTCACAATCAGCTCATCGGCGACATGATCCTCCAGAACTATCCCTGGAAGCTCATCCTCGAGCAGGCGTTGCAGCAGCACCAGCTCCCGCTCTGGAACCCCTACGAGATGGTCGGGCTGCCTTACCTTGCGACCGGGCAGACGAGCGCTCTTTACCCTTTTACCCTGCTGTTTCCCATGCTCGGTCCGCTGCGGGCGTTCGGCTGGTACAGCGCGCTCCACCAGTTTCTGGCCGCCAGCCTGACCTATCTGCTGCTCCGCCGGCTGGGTGCCGGCCGCTTCGGTGCGATGGTCGCGGGGCTGGCGTTCGCCTTCTGCTTCTTCCTGACCGTGAGCTACATCTGGCCAATGGTGCTGGGCGCGGCGGTGTGGCTGCCACTGGCGCTCTGGAGCCTGGTCGGGCTGACCCGAGCCGTCGAGAAGAGATCGCTCGGTCGCGCGATCGCGATCGACCTGCCGATCGGTGCGCTGGCGATCGCCCTCGGGGTCCTCGGCGGCCACCTGGAGATCACTTTCTACGCGACCTTCGTCGTGACGCTCTATGCTGCCTACCAGGCCGCTCGTTTCCTGGTCCGGCGCCAGAAGGCCGCCTGTGGACGCTTCCTGATCACCGCCGGCCTGGTCGTCGGGCTCGGCGTGCTGATCGGCGCGGTGCAGCTCGTGCCTTTCCTGGACGTGCTCCAATCGAACAACCGCCAGGGTGAGACATCCTACCAGCAGGTCATCTCCTATGCTCTTCCCCATCACCAGGTCCTCGGCCTGCTCATGCCGGACTTCTTCGGCAACCCGACCGCCCACGGCTACTTCGACCTGACCACCTTCCGTGAGACGCCCGTCGGCAACAACGCCTTGGGCCAGCCCACCGACCCACCGCGCACGATCTTCTGGGGCACGAAAAACTACGTCGAGGCCGGCGGCTACGTCGGGGTCGTGCCGTTGCTGCTGGCGCTGCTCGGCGTGCTGCTCTCCCGCAACCGTGACCGCTGGTTTTTTCTCGGACTGGCGGCACTGTCGCTGCTCCTGGCGTTCGGCACGCCGCTCTACGCGCTGATTTACTACGGTCTTCCGTTCTTCAGTCAGTTGCGCACACCCTTCCGGTGGCTTTACCCCTTCGACTTCTCGACGGCCGTGCTGGCCGGCCTGGGCGCCGATTGGCTCTGGCAGCGGGGGAATGGAGGGACGCGGGGACACGGGGACGCGGGGCCCGTTTGGACCACGAACGGCACGAAACGCCGCGAAACGGGCGCGAAAGGGGAACGGACTCCGGGCGGGCGTTTTCGTGATTTTTTCGCGGCGCTTCGCGAGCTTCGTGGCCCAAACGGGCCCCGCGTCCTGGCGTCCCTCTTCTGGCTTCCTGCCGCCATTGGCCTGACGGGTCTCGGCGCGCTGGGGCTGAGCCTGATCGAGCGGCGTCAGAGCGTGGCGTTCGCCGGGCGGTATCTGGCAAACCGACTGGACTTACAGCACGCGTTCGGGTCCGGGGCTGTGCTCTATTCGTACGAGTTCCGCAACCTGGCAATCTTCTTTGGGCTGCTGGCGTTTGCCGGGATCCTGGTCGCGCTGCTGGCGGGGGAGGGATCCGGGGGACGCGATCGCTCCACCCCACACTCCACCTCCCGAACCCCAGGTCCTTCCCCGGTCCGAACGGCCGCCGCCGCCTTACTGCTGGCCGCGATCGTCGGCGACCTGTTTTTCTTCGGCACGCACTTCGTCTCGGAAGAGCCCGCCTCGATTTTGGAGCAGCACGTCGATCTGAGCGCGGTGCTTCGGCCGGACCTCGGCGGCCCGCGCTACGCGACCCTGGGCGATCCGGAGGTCCTCCGGCCGAATCTCGGGGTGATTCTCGGTGTGCCGAGCATCGCCGGCTACGACACGATCATCCCGTCGCGGTTCGTCCAGCTCTGGTCGCTGGTCGAGCCACCGGCCGACCTGCCGTACAACAAGGTCGGCCTGCTGCACCACGCCAGCTCGCTTCCCAGCCGGATCCTCGACCTGCTCGGCGTCCGCTACGTCCTGACGGAGTCGCCGATCGACAATCCGTCGGTGCGGCTGGCCGGCCAGTTTGGTGCGATCCGCATTTACGAGCGCCCATCGGCGCTGGCGCGCGCGTTCGTCGTCAGCCGTGCCCAGTGGGTGCCCAGCGCCGACGCCGCGTTCGCGGCGATGAAGGATCCCGGTTTCCGGCCAGACCAGGAGGTGATTCTCGAAGGAAGCGGGCCAGTCGGCGGGGGCCACGGAACGGCGGCGATCACGTCGTACCTGCTCGACCAGGTGACTATCGACGTGGACGTCAGCGGGCCGTCCTGGCTCGTCCTCGCGGATGCCAACGCCCCGGGCTGGCAGGCGACGGTCGATGGCGTCTCGGTGCCAATCGTGACCGCGGATGGCGACCTTCGCGCGGTCTACCTGGGCGCGGCGACGACAACCGCGAGGAAGGACGTCGTCGTCTTTCGGTACAGCCCGCTGGACCTGCGGGTCGGCGCCTATCTGACGTTCCTCGCGCTGATGGCGCTGGCGCTCGTGGCGAGCTGGCCGCTCTGGCGCCGCCTGATCGGCCACTACGCCGGCCAGGCCGAGCGGGTCATGCGCAACACGGCGCTGCCGATGTCCACGTCGTTCCTGAACAAGGCGGTCGATTTCGGCTTTGCCGCGTTGATGCTGCGGATCCTCGGACCCGAGGACGTCGGGAAGTATACCGTCGCGATCGTGCTGATGGGCTATTTCGAGATTTTCACCAACTTCGGACTGAACGCGCTGATCGTGCGCGAGGTCTCGCGCGACCGGGACGTCTCGGGCCGCTACCTGGCCGATGCGATCGCCGTGCGCCTGGGCCTCTGCCTGGTGGCCACGCCGGTCGCGGGAGCGGTCGTGCTGTTGGGGCACGCCTGGTTGAAGCTGGGCGACCAGGGGATTATCGCGTTCGCGCTGCTCGCGCTGGCGTTGGTCCCCGGAAACGTCAGCGCCGCGCTGACCGCGCTCTTCAACGCCTGGGAGCGGATCGAAGTCCCCGCGATTGTCAGCGTTGGGACCAACCTGGCACGCGTCACGCTCAGCACGGCGGCCCTGCTGATGGGTGGGGGCATCGTCGGACTGGCGGCGGTCGCCTTGCTGCTCAACGGCGTGACCGTGGTCGCCCTGGTGATCGTCACCCGTCGCGCGCTGCGGGTGCGGCTGAGCGGGCCGGTCCCCCGGGACCTGCCGGCCATGCTGGGCGAATCGCTGCCGCTTCTGGTGAACCACATTCTGGTGACCGTCTTCTTCAGGATCGACGTCCTCATGCTGCAGGTCTTCAGAGGGAGCGAGACGGTGGGCTACTATTCGACCGCCTACAAGTGGCTCGACGGCTTCCTGATCGTTCCGTCCACCTTCACCTTCGCGGTCTACCCGGCGCTGTCGCGCTATGCCCAGCAGGCCGGCGATGGACTGCGCACCGCCTACGAGGTGTCGGCGCGCATCCTGCTGACCCTGGGCGTGCCGATTGCCGTGGCCATCGCCGCGCTCTCCGGCGACCTGATCCTGCTGCTGGGCGGCTCGGCCTACTACCCACAGTCGGCCCAGGCGCTGGCGATCCTGATCTGCTTCCTGCCGTTCAGCTACCTGAACGGCCTGACCCAGTACGCGCTGATCGCGGTCGATCGCCAGCGGTTCATCACCCTGGCGTTCGTCATCTCCGCGACGTTCAACGTCGTGGCGAACCTGATCTTCATCCCGCGCGACGGTCTTTACGCCGCCAGCGCGATCACCGTCGCCTCGGAAATCGTGCTGATGATTCCGTTCCTCTACGCGGTGCATCGGAGCATCGGGCGGCTGGACTGGGCGCGCACGGCCGGCAAGCCGGTCCTGGCCGGCGCCCTGATGGCGCTGGTGACGTGGTTCGGTCGGCCGGTCGAGCCGCACCTCGCGCTTCTGGTCGGCCTGGGCGTTTACCTGGGTGCGGTCTGGGGGCTGCGCGTCTTCTCGGCCGACGAAGTCGGCATTCTGCGCGGCATTCTCGGGGCGATTCGCAAAAAGATGCTCCCGGAGGGGTTAGGTGTCGCGCGCGAAGGATGAAGACCGAGTGATCGGCTGCCTGGAGAAGCTCGGGAGGTATGCGGAAATGGGCTGGTGTACGTTGGCCTTTCGGACCGACGTACACCAGCCCGTTCCCGACCACCTCCCGGTGGAAACCGTTACCGCGCCTGGAAGTCGACCTCGGCTTCCTGGACGTTGCCGGCGTTGGCAGCGCAACTGTCCGTGAAATTGACCGTCACGATGTCGGACGCCTGGTTGCCGGCACCGTCGACGAGCTCCACGTACCACTTACCCGCCCGCACGCCAGGGCCGATCACGCGGTCCCAGTAGCCGTCCTGGCCGTTGTAGTTCCTGGTGCTCGCGATGTAGACGTTGCCGTAGTCGTTCCAGCTCTTGAGCGTCATGCCGTTCACGCCGTTGCCGTTGGCGTCGCGCGTGTACGCGTACATGTAGGTGGTACCGCAGTTTGGAAACCCCTGGACGTTGGTCGAGTGCCAGGGATAGTTCGTGGACGGAGGCGGCGCCGCGGTGGGCGCGGGCGTGGGGGTCGCCTGGGTCGGCGGGCTGCCACCGGGGCCGAGCGGCCGAGTCGACGCCGCCGGCAGTTGGCCAGCCTCTTTCAGCAGGTCACCGCCGAGGATGCCGACGACGGTCCCCCTGGCCGGCATACCGGGCACCGCGTCAGTCCAGAGCTGGAAGGAGATGCGCTGGAAGCGCTGCGAGATGAACGGGCCGTGCTGCTCGGGCTGCGACATCGGCAGACCGTAGAGCTCGATCGCCCGGTCCTGGTTCCAGCCGGCGATCGCCTCTGGGTTGGGATTGGCGAGGAACTTCGCCTTGATGGAGCCGTTGGTCAGCCAGCCCAGCCGGGTGGTCACCGCCTTCTGGAAGTTGCCACCGGAGCCGTCGTCGGCGATCGGGCGCGGCACGCCCTTCACGTTGAAGAGCCAGTCGTCCTTGCTGGCCGACTGTAAGACCTCGAAGGTGTTGCTCAGGACCGCCTGGTCCAGCTCTGGACGCCACTGGAGAACGCCCCGCTGGAACGGCTGGTAGGTGAAGCCGTCGCTGCCGACGTAGGGCTGGCCGACGGGGTAGCCCAGGGTGGCGACGCCGCCGAGCCGCTGGAACTCCGTCCAGAACTTGATCGGGTGCCCGCTGGAGTCGGTGCCGGCGTCGCGCACCGCGTAGCCCTGACCCTGGCCGCCGCCGGTCTGCGAAAAGAACCAGCCGCCGGGGATGGCGTAGTCCGGTGCGTTGTCGGCAAACGCGGGCCCAGCCGTGAGCACCGCCATGACGAGCATCAGGCCAACGCCAAGCAGCCTGGCCTGGAGCCCGGGGCGGGTCATCGAGTAACGCACGCCGCCTCCTGTGTGGTTGATTGATGGCCGGCCGATTTTACTGTGCGCGTGGCTTGCCCGTCAAGCCGCCGCCGAGGAGGTAGGTGGGAAGGGTCAGGAGGCAAGAGATTTGCGGCGCAAATCTCTTGCCTCCTGACCCTTCCCACAGATGGAGTTCTCACCGTGGCTTTACTGGAGGAATCGGGGCATCCCCGTGCAGACGGCGATAGACCTGCTCCAGGTCCGGGGGCACCCAGCCCGGGGGCTTGATTGATTTACCGCCCGCGCTCGCGCCGATTTTGCGCAGGTTGGCGCGGTGTACCTCGTCGAAGAAGGGCTCGAGGTCGACTCCCAGCTCGACGCCGGTCCCGTAGGCAACGTAGATGATGTCGACGAGCGCGTCGACCATCGCGAGCCAGTCACTCTGCCTGGTGGCCTCGCGCAGCTCGGTAACCTCCTCTTCGATCAGCCGGCACCGGAAATTTCCCCGCTCCGGGGTCAGCATGGTCGGTTCCTCGGCCGCCGAGATCCCCATCACGCGGTGGAACTCCGCGACCGCTCGCTGTTGCGGATTACTCCAGTACTCGGCCCTGGCGGCTCCCTGCCTGCAGGAAAGTGCGCCGCGCGACGAGGCATTCCCCTCACTCATCCCTCACTCCTCTCACTCGCCCCTCGTCTCTCAGAGGGTGCATGGGAAGGGTGAGGAGGCCAGAGCTGTGCT
>DATLRG010000685.1:0-9198 GCA_035534795.1 Chloroflexota bacterium | reverse complement strand
CAGGATGCTCCTGGGCACGATCAGCGGGCGCGCCGACTACGTGTCGCCGGGCGAAAAATTTGAGGATGTGATGCTGATGCTCTTCCAGCCACTTCGAGAGAAAAACGGCGAACCCCGAGTCCGCCTCTGCGCCGCCACGGTGAGGCCGGAGATTGCGCACGAAATTTCGGAGTCACAGTATTTCGAGCATCTGCGCGCTATTTACAACGTCCGGAATCCGCATGCCCAGGTTGGAGTCGAAAGACTTGATCATGAGGACGCGGGGTAGGAGTCGTCGAATTGGGTTAATATGATCGGCGACGCGGTTCCTGGCCCAGCGCTCACCGTGGATCGCGATGGCGCGGGTAAGCACGACGCGAAAGGAGGCGGGACGACGACTGAAACGAGGCACGGCCGCGTCGTCCCCACCCATGATGGCAATGCTTGAGCAGCGCGATGGTAACTACCTCTTCGTCCCCAACGGAGGCGGGAGCCCGTATTGTCGTGGCGTGATCAGCGCGCCGGGCTACGAGGTCCTCCATGCCACGCTGCGTCGATCCCTTCCCTGGCGTGAGGGCTTCGCCTTCGTCGATCGCTACCTGGCCTCGATCGGGAGGCCACGCGCGTCCCTCTGTGCGATCGAGCTGCGCGGCACGAAGCCGTGCCGACCGGATCAGTGGACGGGTGGTGGTACCTTCAATCAGGAGTACATCGATCTCCTGGACTCGTGGGGCCTGTTCGTCGACGGGGAAAACCCGGTCGCTCGAACCAACGTCGTTCCTGAACTGAACCCGCCCGCCGAGCAGGTGCTCTTCGCCTTCTCCTATACCGTTCCCACGACTGGCGACCACGAGCGGCCGACTTTCGTCGTCGCGGGCTCGGGTGAGGCTCCAGAAGTTTGCCGAGGCGAGACGACCCCGGAGGCGCTTCGAGCGAAGACGAGGAACGTGATGGCGACGATGCAAGCGCGCCTCTCGGCGCTCGGCGCGCGTTGGGAGGACGTCAGCGCGTTCAGCGTCTACACCGTCCACGACTTCCGCGCGTTCCTCGAAGAGGAAATTCTCGAGCCGCTCGGAGCGGCCAACCGCTATGGCCTCCACTGGTATTTCAGCCGGCCCCCGATCGACGACCGTGAGGTTGAGATCGACCTACGCGGCATTCGGCGAGAGATCCAGATCGACTGAGCGCTCACGCGACCGAGGCGGCGAGGGAGGTTTTGCGGCTATTCGGGTCGCGCCGTCTGCACAAATCAGATCGGCGGGTGTGGTCGCTGCTCGACAGCCGCCTCTACCGCGGCGCCTGATCGGACGGCTGCCCCTGACCGAAGAGGCGGCGAATCAGTGGTGGCAACGCGAAGCCAAGCAGCAGGGTGACGACGAAGTAGACGCGATTGTCGGTGAGGAAAGCGGCGATGCCAAGCGAGGCGAGGAAGAGGATCAGGAATCCCAGCGTGTCGCCCAGGATCATGCAGAACCAGGCGAGCGCGCGCGAGATCGGGAGTCCCACCGAGAGGATGTCGCCGAGGACCTCCCCTCCCACGAGGCTCAGCGAGACCAGGCTCAGGGGAAAGCCGATCGGCCCGGAGGTCGTCTCGGTCATCGCGCCCAGGCGCCGGATTTGATCGAGGAAGAGGCGACCGAACGCGGATCGGTCGGCTGCCCCGCGGATCCGCCGGACGAACGGCTCCAGGACGATGGCGGTGACGACGTCGCTTAAAACGTAGAGGCCAACCGTCACGAGCGGGGAAACGCCGTCTTTCCTGGCAAGCACGATCGCCGGCGCGGGGCCGGCCGGATTCCAGGGCACCAGGAAGAGGAGGAAGACGGCGAACGGACCGGCGCTGGTCAGTCGCGCAAGGATGCTCGACCAGCCCATCGGTCAGAGCGAGACCGTGGTCAGGACGAGCAGCGCCTGCGCCGCCGTCTGACCGGCCAGGACACAGCCGACCACGATGTAGAGCAGGCCGGTGGCCGTCTGCATGGCCCGCAAGCGGCACGAGCGCCAGGTGAGGATGCCAAGAGCGATCGGGAACGCCAGTCCGACGATGACCCGAAACCAGAAGACGAAGCTGTACGTCGAGAGGAGCAAGGTCGCGCGGTCAGCCACGGCGGTGCCGCTGCCCACCGGAATAAACGCGGCGATCACCAGAATCACCTGCAAGGCGAGGCCCACCAGCAAAATTCCCGTCACACGGCGGAGCGACTGCGCCGAGAGCAGTGGCGTGACGAGATACCAGTGACCCAGCAGCAGAGCGGTCATCGCCGCGCCCAGAACCAACGTCGCCAGAACGAGACTCAACAGGTCGGCGCCCGCGGCGAAGGACGGCTGGAGCAACGCCGAGCGAAACAACACCGCCGCGCCCACGGCGACGCTCGCGGCGCCGATCACGCGCGCGACAGCACGCCGCTTCAGCATGACCAGGACCGCGTAGACGACGAGCAGCCCGGTGAGTCCTGCGACGAGCGGTCCGAGCGTTGGCGCGGCGCTCCCATAGCCGAAGCGCAGCAAGTAGGCGAGGCCGGCGCCGACGGCGAAGATCAAGCCACTCGTGATCAAGAAGCCGGACGACGCCCGTGCCTCGAAGTCCGTAAAGAGGAGAACGAGCGTCCCTCCGACGACGGTTTCCAGCATCAGCAGCAGAACGGTGATCGGCAGACTTTGCGTGAGGGCCATCCAGGGGTGCTCCGTGGGACGATTACCACGAGCATGATAGTCCACGCGCCAGTCGTCCGCAAATTCAGGGGCTGACGGGCCCAACCAGAGTAACGGCGTCTCCGTCGTGCAACGGCGTGGCCCAGCTCACGGCCTGTCCGTTCAGCAACACCTCCTGGATCGCACCGGTCCAGGCTCCGAGTTCGCTGGCCCGTCGAATCAAGTCCTCCACCCGGGACGTCGGCGGGAGGTCGAGCTGGAGCGGCGGGCATGTCTGCTGGGCTACCGGGTCGGCGGCGACTTCCGCTGGACCGGTCACCGGCAACCCGACGATGCGCAGGTCGACGTTCATGGCGGCACTGCTCTTTTCACCGTGGCGCTCCTTGGCGGGCAGACACGTTCACACACGCTGAGCGTTCAAGGTTGAGGGCCTGGAGAACCGGATCTCAGCCCGGTTCGCCCGAGGGCGCGAAGGGCCTTCCGCCACTGGCTGGAAGGCCCTTCGATCCTGGCGGTCAGGCACGCCTCACGGGGTTGCCGTGGCCAGCACCCCACCGGCTGCGGTCGGCGACGCCCCGCTGATCGCGGTTGGCGACGCGCTCACGCTGGTCGGGGAGGACACGACGCCCGGTGCGAGCGGCGGAACGCCCACGGCGGTCGGCGACGCGGCCGCGCTTGGCGTTGTCACCGTGGTCGGAGACGCGCTCACCGCGGTTGGTGTCAACACTGCGCTCGGCGAGGTCACCTCGGTGGGCGACACCGCGGCGCTCGGCGAAGTCACCGCGGTGGGCGAGCCGACGACGGCCGGCACCGGAGACGCCGCGGTCGGCGTCAGCGTGGTGCTGGGCACCAGTGCGCGCGAAGCGAACTGGGTCGAGACGGGTCCCGCGCCCACACTCACCGTGCTCACGACCTTCCCGGTCGACGTGTCGATGACCGACAAGGTGTTCTGGACGCGGTCGCTGACGAAGGCAAGCTTGCCATCCGAGCTGAAGGTCACGTCAGATGGCCCGGCGCCAACCGGGATGGTGCTGGTCACTTTGCCCGACGACACGTCCACTTCGGCGACGTGGCTGGTGGGCTGGTCGGCAGTCACGAAGAGCATCGTACCACTCGGCGCGATCGCGATACCCGTGAGATGGCCGCCGACCGGGATCCGCCTGGTCTCTTTGTTGGTTGACGAGTCGATCACCGAAACGTCGCCGCTTCCCTGGTTCGCGACGAAGAGCCTGGTGCCACCCGGCAGGGCGGTGATGGCGATCGGGCTAATCCCAACCGGGATGGTCGCGACGACACCCGAGCTGGCGGCTGGGGTCGCTTTGGTGGCCGCGGCCGGCGAGATGGCTGCCGCGGGCGACGCGCCGGCGGCCGGCGTCCCGCCGATCACCTGCGACGTCGCCACGGTCGGCGAGGTTGCCACGCCCGGGGTCGTCGCCACGGCGGGTGACGCCGCGGCGTTCGGGGTCGTCCCCGCGCTCGGAGCCGTGACCGCCGTCGGCGATCCCGTGGCGGTCATCGTCGACGGCCGGACGACGCTCACTTCGTTTCCACCCTGGTCAACCACGTAGATCGTGGTCCCACTTGGCACGGTCATGCTGGTCAACGCCACCGGCTTCGGGCCGACGGCGACCAAGCCGGTGCTCGTTCGCAGCGGAACGTCGAGCAGCGAGATATTGTTCGATCCGCTGTTCGCGACGAAGGCCGCCTGTCCATCACTGGCCATCGTAATCGCCATCGGATCGGAACCGACGGGAATGTCACTGACTCGGCCCTTGGTGAGCAGGTCGTACACCGCGACCGTGTTCGCGCCAGGAGCTCCGTTGACGATGAAGGCATAGCGCCCGTCCGGCGTGACGGCGACCGATCGCGCCGGGAATCCGACGTCGATTGTCTCCAGAACGGCGTGCGTATTGGCGTCCACCAGCGAAATACTGTTGCCGCTGGCGTTCGCGGTCAGGACGGCGCTAACCGCCTGTGCGCCTGCCACCGGCGTCCCTGGAACCGGCGTGGCAGGACCCGGGGTGGGCGAGAGGACGGTAATCTGGACGGGAGGAACCGAACTCCCGGGAGCACAGGCGGCAGAGACGAGGGCCAGGCCGAGCACGCCGGCGACCCCCAGGCGTCTCACCGCTGGCCAAATACGGATGCTCATACGTTGAGAGATCCTCCTGATACTCTGAATCGAACGCAGCGTCGACCGACTCCCCCTCCTGGAAGCGCCGGTCGCCATCACGGCGCAAACTCTCCCGGAGGCTGGGCCGGCCCGAGCCAGCCTTCAAGAGCCGCGCGCCTCGCTGGGTGCAAAAGTTATGCCACCGGGCGGGGGGCGGGGGCCACGATCCTCACGAGCAGCGCGTTGCCGGCCGTGTCTGTCTCGACACGCCACACCCCACACCATGAAACCGGTACAATACAGAGACGACGGCAATTGACGACCGACATTGCTGTAGAAGCCAGGAGGACGACAGACATGGCCGTGATCGCGATCCTCGACTGCAACTTTCCGAGCACGGAGATCGAGGAGTCCGTCATCGCGCGGGCCGGCGCGGAATACCGCAAAGCGCAGTGCGCGACCGAAGAGCAAGTCGTCGACGTCGCCGCGGACGTCGACGCGATCATCGTGCAGTACGCGCCGCTGACCGAGCGCGTGATGGACCACCTGCGCCGGTGCCGCTCCATTTCGAGGTACGGCATCGGCGTCGACAACGTGGACGTGCCGGCCGCGACGGCGCGCGGCATCTGGGTAACGAACGTGCCTGGCTTCTGCGCGCACGAGGTCGCCGAACACACCATGGCGCTGGTCCTTGCCTTCGCGCGACACCTGAAGCAACTGGATCGCTCGGTTCACGCGGGGCAGTGGGACACCATCGCGGTGATGCGCCCTGCCCGCCGGCTGTCGGCGCTCACCCTCGGTCTGGTCGGATTTGGCCAGGTCGCCCGCGAGGTGGCATCATCTGCCCGAGGCTTTGGGATGCGGGTGGTCGCGACCGCTCCCCACACCACCGCCGAGACAATGGCGGGCGTTGGCGTGATGAAGGTGGGTCTCGACACGCTGCTGGCCGAGTCTGACTTCGTCTCACTGCATCTGCCCGTTACGGCGGAGACGCGCCACCTGATCGACGCGCATCGGTTCCGTGAGATGAAGCCCGGCGCGTGCCTGCTGAACACGTCGCGTGGCGCCCTGGTGGACGAGGGCGCGCTGATCGACGCGCTCCAGTCGGGGAGGATCGCGGGTGCCGGCCTCGACGTCCTCGAGACAGAGCCGCCCGCGCCTGACAACCCGTTGCTGGCGATGGACAACGTCATCATTACGCCCCACGCCGCGTTCTATTCCGACGACTCGCTCGCCTACCTCCAGACCGCGGTCGCGGAGGAGGCGGTCCGGGTGGTCCAGGGCGAGGCACCGCGCTATCCGGTCAACCCGGCGGTCCTGCCACGCGTGGTATGATGAGAAGTATCTCAAGACTGCTGTTTGGGCACCCTCGGGGTGCCCAAACAGCAGTCTTGAGATAACTTTCTGAGTCGAGCGCGACGGAGTAACGATCGTGGCACGGCGCTACGTGCTGGTTTGCCGTGGACCGAACTGCAAGGCGCAGGGGGCCGTCGAGGTGCGCGAGGCGCTGCGGAAAGCGCTCGCCGAGTCCGAAGCCTCCGACGTCGTGGTCCTGCCCTATACCTGCTTTGATCTCTGTGGTCGCGGGCCCAACGCCGTGATCTATCCCGACGGCCAGTGGTTCGAAGCGCTCGGCCTCGGGGACGTGCCAGATCTGGTGGAGCACCTCCGCGGGGGAGTGTCCGCGACGCACCTGATGGCAGAGGTCGATCACCACCACGCGGAAGCGTGTTACCAGATCTTCGACGACGTGATCCCGGATCTCGAAGCGGAAGCAGTCCACGACGCGATGCCCCGGCAGCGCGGCTGGCCGCCGATTCTTAAAACTCTCTTCCGAAAGGCGTAAAACATGATCGTCGAGATGGCGCTGCTGGAAGCAAAAGCTGGCCAGGCCGACGTGTTGCACTACGAGATCATCGCCGGTGGCGACTGACCATCGGCTTGGCCGGTCCGTGCAGCTCGTCCACGAGGTCGATCACGCCCGGGGCCCAGCGGACCAGATCTTCGATCGCCCACCGCAGGCCGGTCGTCTCGACCTCGCCGCGCAGGTAGACGACGCCGTGGCGGACCGCCAGGTGAATTCGATCGACCGTCTCGGGCCGCAGGATCTGGCGAAGCCGGTCGCGCAGGGTCTGGAGGATCTCGGAGTCGGGGTGGCTGACCGGTGGCTCGATCCCGAGGTCGTCGACGACGTCGCGAACGCCCACGACCGATCGGGCGATCGAGTCGACCATCTGACGAATCGTCGGATCCGGGACCAGGCCGTGGAGGTAGACGACGCCATCCACGGTCTGAACGTCGATTTGCGCGGGGTTGGTCGCCGCGTCGAGCGTAATGGCCGCGACGACGTCGGCGGTGATGTCGGCGTCGAAGCGAGGAACGAATGGTTGCACCCGAAGACGGTCGACGACCTCGACGACGCCACGCGTGCGCCGGGCGATGGCCACGGCGGCCGCGCGGGCGGCAGGATCCGGGACGAGACCCGACAGGACGACCGCGCCGCGAGCGGTCGAGACCTCGATCGAGGAGGTGCGAAACCGAGCATCCTGTCGGATGGCGTCTCGGACCAGCGCGACCGATGCATCGGTCAGTGATCGCCGTACCATCGGCTGCACTCCGTGGGTTCAGGCGGTGAGTGAGATGAATGGCAATGCCTGTGCCGTGACGCTCTGGGGGAAACCGGGCTGCTGCCTGTGCGATCACGCCCTGGCGCTGCTCGAGCGCCTGGCACGAGAGTACCCGTTGCGGATCGAAAAACGTGACATCACGGCCGATCCGAGTGCCTTCGAGCGCTACCGCTACGTGATCCCGGTCGTGGAGATCGACGGTGGAGAGCGCTTCGAGGGCAAGATCACCGAATACCGGCTGCGCCAGGCCCTCGAGCGGCAAAAGACCTGATGGGCGAAAACCGGTCCTGGAAGCAGCGGTGGTGCTCGATCGACGCGGCGAGCGATCCGAGCCAGTACGTGCGGCTGATGGACATCACGCGCAGCGGTCGAGATGACGATCCCTCATCCTACCGCTTCTTCGGCCTGTTGGACGCGCGGGCGGGGGACCGTGTCCTCGACGTGGGCTGCGGCCTTGGCGGCGCCGTGCGAGCGGTGGCGCCACGCGTCGGCGCCACCGGACAGGTCGTTGGCGTCGACAAAAGCGCCACCATGATCGCCGAGGCCCGGCGGCGGGCCGAAGGGCTAGCTCTCCCGGTCAAGTATCGCCAGGGCGATGCCCATCATCTGCCGTTCGACGACGACACCTTCGATGCCTGCTTCAGCGCGGCAACCTTCACGCTGATCGATCGTCCGGAGCAGGCACTCGCCGACATGATCCGAGTGAGCCGTCCTGGCGGGCAGATCTTGATCAGTGCGACCGACTTTGGCTCGTGGATCTTCGACGCGACGGATCAGGAGCTGACCAGGAAGATCATGCGCTTCGTCTGCGATCACGAGACGAACGGGTCGATCGCCCGCCGGTTACGCCGACTCTTCGTCGACTCGGGCCTCGACGACGTCCACATGATCCTCCGGGGCAGCGGCTACACCGACTATACCTACATCCACGAGGTCTGGCTGCGTCCCTGGCTGGAAGACGCCCAGACCGCGGGCGTGGTGACGGCGGCGGAAGCGATGGCCTGGCTTCGCGACCTGGAGGAGCGGGATCGCGCAGGAGTGTTCTTGCTGGCCGGTCTCGACTTCACCGTGGTCGGGCGGAAGCCATGATCTCCGGCGCGTACACCTCGGCATTATCCTCCGGCTCGTAGCCCAGGACGCGCTGCGTGTCACCAATATCCCAGTAGCGGCGACTATTGCCGGAGATCGCGTAAAAGATGCCGAACGGGACGTCGCTCTCGATGCTGCGCCAGGTGAGCTGCGCCATGTCGCGCGGGCTCAGCCAGGTCGAGAGGTTTCGCTCGTTGGTCGGGCGATCGAGATAGGAGCCGATCCGGAGACAGATGACCGCGAGGCCAAAGGCGTCGTGGTACCAGCGCCCCAGGGCTTCGCCGAACGCCTTGCTGGCGCCGTAGTACCCGTCGGGCCGCACCGGCAGGTCGGGTGTGACGTAGGTCTTCACCACCTCGTACCAACCGGCCACGTGGTTCGTGCTGGCGAAAACGACGCGCGGGTTGCCGTGCCGGCGGGCGGCCTCGTAGACGTTGTAGACGCCGCGGATGTTGTTCTCGATGACAGACTCGAAGGTGGCGTCGACTTTCGGATCGCCCGCCAGATGCACGATCGCGTCGACCCCCTCGACCGCTTGCTCGACCGTGGCCAGATCGCAGACGTCGCCGATGATGGCCTCGTCGTCGCCGACCGCCGGGAGGACCGTCTTGTGATACATCAAGCGCAGCCGATAGCGTTCGCGGAGGTAGCCCTGGAGTTGCTTCCCGATCATCCCGGCGGCGCCGGTCACGAGAATCAAGCGACGTGAAGTCATTGGCGGTCGTCTCCTCTCATCTT
>DATLRG010000684.1:0-4104 GCA_035534795.1 Chloroflexota bacterium | reverse complement strand
CAGCACAGCAAGCTCATCCACGGAGTCCTCACCCTGGCTGTACGTTAAGTGCCAGGAGTCTCAGTCGCGAGAAACTCTCGGGCTACCCGATTGAACACGTCCGGCCGCTCGAGCTGCGGGCAGTGGCCGCAGCGGTCGATCAGCACCAGTTGGGCGTTGGGGATCAGGCGCTGGGCAGATGCGCCGTGCTCCGGTGGGATGGTCCAGTCGTCCTTCCCCCAGACCACGAGCGTGGGCATGCTGAGCTGGGCCAGACGATCGACGCGCACGACGGCCGGTAGCTGACCGCGCAGGTCCACGCCGGATCGCGCTGCGCCGACAATCGTCTCGGTGAGATCCGGGCGCCCCACCCACTTCTGGCAGCGCGCGACGAGGTCGGGCTCGTCGCCCTGCGGCTGATAGAACAAGTTGATCCAGCCCCGAAACGCCAGCCAGCGGTTCAGCTCGATCAGCGCCGGGCCAAGGGCCGGCACGGAGACGAGTCGCCAGAAAATGCTGACTTCACGCCCCAGGCCGGCACTGTCCGAGAGGATCAGCCGGTCGATGCGGTTGGGATGGCGTAAAGCCGTTTCCAGGCAGACCAGCCCGCCGAGCGAGTTGCCGACGAAGCTGGCGCGATCCACACCGAGCGCGTCGAGAAAGCCGGCCATGAGATCCGCCGTTTCCTCCAGCGTCGGGACCTTGGGACCGCGTTCGGAAAAACCGCAGCCGGGCAGGTCCACCGCCAGAACGCGATGGTCCTGCGCCAGGGCGCCGACGGTGAACCGCCAGTATTCGAGCGAAGCTCCAATACCGTGAACGAGCACGACCGCCGGTCCTGTCCCAGCATCCGAGTACCGCAAGCGCAGCCCGTCCACCGACACAACCTTTCCGGCAAGGGGTGGGATCACGAGCACCTCAAAGACCGCAGAATGATCGCGACAAAGTTATGGGAGCGATGAATGAGGTGCGTGGGACACCCTGGCCCGCCGGGCCAGGGTGTCCCACGCACCTCATTCACCATCCCGCACGTGACATGGCACAAGTGAATATTATATACTATTTCCGCCTATCGCTGCGTGACCAGGCACCACAGCATCGTTCGGTGACAATTGAGGCGGGCGACGTCGAGTCCGTAGGGTGGCAGCTTGTCTGCCGCCGCCCGTCGTCCGCCTCCCGCCTTCACCCGGGCGGCGGCAGACAAGCTGCCACCCTACGGTCCCTGGGCCGAGCGTAGGCTTAATCTTTTCGAAACCCTAACTCCAGGCCTTGATACCGTCGCTCAGGTCCACCGCCATCCGCAGCGCGGCTTCGTAGATGTGATCGCGCCCGAAGAGCATCAGCTCGTCGGCCAGCAGCGAGCTGAGATCGGAGGTCTCGCAGCGGGCGATCCGGCGCAGAACTGGCGCGCCGACCACGTCGGCCTCGGTGAGCGCGTGGTCAGAGTCGTTCGCGCGCGCGACCAGAAACCGCGCGGTAGCGCCCGCGCTCAACGTCAGTCGGATCAATCCATCGACGCCGCCCTCGCCACCGGGGCGCGCCGATACACCCACCGGCCCGCCAGCCGGTCGGCGCAACCGGCCCTGGATCGGTCCTCCGCGCTGGGCCGGCGGCGCCGTATCGGGCTGCCAACCAAGCTGACTGGCTAGCCAGCTCACCAGGAGCGAGGTTTGCGGCGGTCCAGACCCGCCAACCGGGTTATACTCGATCGCCACACGGTCGAGCTGGCTCAGGTGCGGCCGAAGCGCGGGTGAATCGAAGAACTGAGCGACCAGCTCTCGCCACGGCGTTAGCCGCGCCCAGTTGAGATCGCTCGGGGCGCACGGCTGATGCCGCCGGTGGGCGAGCAGGTGCAAGCGCCCCATCGCGGTCCCCAGCGCAGCGAAGCTCGACGAATCGACGACCAGGCGATCGGCAAGCTCGGTGAGGCGATCGAACAGCAGTTGCTGCGACGGCGAAAAGTCGCCAACCCACCAGAGAAACGACGGTAAGTCCGCCAGCATCAACTGGTCGGTCAGCGATGGCAGGTGGCCGATGTCGCGGCCCCGCGCGGCGATGACGATCTGCTCGCCGCAGACCACGCGCTCGTGCTCTTCGCCGTCCGCGCAGCCGGTCGCGTGCCAGACCCGCATTTCCTCGCCCTGAGACTGCCTCTCCGGCAACAAAATGATCGTGCGCGAGGGATGCTGACGCGCGAGGTGATGGATCGCCGCGAGAACGCGATCGGTCGCGGACAGATCGGCCACGCAGACGATCAGGCTAAGAACGCTCGCGCGCGCGACCGGGTGCTCGGCATCGCGGGATGAGCGGATCCGCCGCCAGGAAGAGGCGAGCGCCTCTTCGACGTGATCGGCGGTCACCGTCCCGTCGAGTGGAGTCCCGAAACGAGTCGACTGCTCCATGGTGCCTCCGCTTTACAGGCGGCGCCACCGCCGACCATCTTCCTCGATCAGCGCGTGGGCCGCGTCTGGCCCCCAGGTGCCGGCGGCATAATTCGGAAAGTCGGTGGCCGAGCTCTCCTCCCACGCCTCGAGCATTGGCATGAGCAAGCGCCACGCCGCCTCGACTTCGTCACTGCGGGTGAACAGCGTCGAGTCGCCGAGCATACAATCGAGTAGGAGACGCTCGTACGCCTCCGGCTGTTCTAGTCCGAACGACAGGCCGTACAGAAAGTCCATGTTGATCGAGCGAATCTGCACCGTCGGCCCCGGGATCTTCGCCCCCGCCCGCAGCGCAATGCCCTCGTTCGGTTGGATCCGCAGGACCAGGACGTTGGGCTCGAGCGCCTCGGCGGCCTGACGGAACAACAGGTGCGGTGCGCGCTTGAACTGGATCGCGATCTCGCTGACCCGGCGCGGTAACCGCTTTCCGGTGCGGAGATAGAACGGGGTATCCGCCCACCGCCAGTTGTCGACGACCAGCTTCATCGCGACGAACGTCTCGCGCGACGAGCCGGGATCACTCCCCGGTTCCTCGCGGTACCCCGGCACCGCTTCAGCACCGATCGAGCCCGGTCCGTACTGCCCGCGCACGACAAATTTGGACACGTCCGCTCGGTGGAGGGGATGAACGGCGTGTAGCACCTTGACCTTCTCGCCGCGGACGGCGTCCGCGTCGAACGCGACCGGCGGCTCCATCGCCACCAGACTGAGAAGCTGCATCAGATGGTTCTGGACCATGTCGCGCAGGGCACCGGTCTCGTCGTAGTAGTGCGCCCGACCTTCCATGCCGATGCTTTCGCTCACGGTGATCTGGACGTGATCGACGTAGCGCCGATTCCAGATCGGTTCAAAGATGCCATTGGCGAAGCGAAACACGAGGATGTTCTGGACGGTCTCCTTGCCCAGGTAGTGGTCGATGCGGTAGACCTGGTCCTCGTTGAACACCCCGGCGACCTGGCGGTTCAGTTCGATGGCGGTGGCGAGGTCGTGTCCGATCGGCTTCTCGATGATAATGCGAGACCAGGCGTCGGGAGCGTTCGGGCGCGCGAGGCCAGACGCACCGAGCTGCTGGATGATCTGGGAGTAGGAGCTCGGAGGAGTTGCCAGGTAGAAGACGCGGCGGGCGATGGTGCCGCGGTCCCGGTCGATTTGATCGAGTAGCGCCGCGAGATCGCGGTAGCCCTCTGGATTCCCGAAATCGGATTGCAGGTAGTTCAGGCCTTGCGCAAAGGTCTCCCAGATGGCCGGCTGGGCCGGGCGGCTGCGCGAAAACTGGTTGACGCCGTCGAGCATCGCCGCGCGAAACCGCTCCGTCCCAATGTCGCGCCGCGCGAAACCGACCACGCTGAAGCCCGGTGGAATCAGTCGCTCGCGGGAGAGGTTGTAAAGCGCGGGGATGAGCTTCCGACGCGTCAGGTCTCCCGATGCCCCGAAGATGACCATGACACACGGCTCGGGTGTCCGCTCCAGCCGCAGTCCCTCCCGCAACGGATTCGGTCCCAGCGCTTCGGTGTCCATCAGTTGTCGCTCTCTCCTCGCCAGCGGTACGCGTACGCACGATTGAGAGTAACGGACCCACCGGTGACTGTCAAATGCTGGCCCATTCTATGCGGAGTAGTTGCGACTCTACCTCATGGTTTCGCAGGCGGGCATGGCGGGGCTAGCTGGTGAGAAACTGGCCCTG
>DATLRG010000683.1:0-10713 GCA_035534795.1 Chloroflexota bacterium | reverse complement strand
AAGAGGGTGGGTGAACAGCGCCACGTGGTGAGGGACGCGCCATGCGCGTCCCTCACCACGTGGCGCTGTTCACCCACCCTCCGCGGGCACGATCAGCGGCATCACCCCGATCCCGCGACCGGACTTTGGATGAGGACCGACGACCAACGGCCGTTCACGACCGAACACACCGACGACGAGGTGCCCCTCGGGATAGGTCTCGGATGCCCAGGTGTACCCCCCGGCCAGGGGAAACTCGCCGGTCGCCTGGCAGTGACACCAGAGAATCTGCACGTAGACCGCGGCCTGGCCGATGATCGCCCGGCACCCCACCGGCACCGATCGGTTGAACCCGGCGAGCAGTTCCTCGCACTCGTCGTAGCGCCGGTTCAGGCTTCCCGGCAGGATCGCCGGTCGGTAGGCGACGGACTGCGTCCGGGTCGGCGCTTCGACGACGCGCGCTGCGAGGTCTCTGAAGTACCGGTCGCCGCGGAACGGAGCGCCGTGCTGACGCAGCAGGGCGAGCGTCAGACCGGCCGGGATCTCGACGATGGTCCAGCCGCTCCGGCGCAGATCCGCCGCGGTGTCCGGCGCGAACTCGCGGGATGCTGGCGTTGACATCACTCCGGCCCCCCAAAACGGAAAACGGAAAACGGAAGATGTAAGACGTAAGACGCAAACGGCAGTCATCGCGGCGCACCGGCCCTGCGTCTTACGTTTTCCGTCTTGCGTCTCCACGCAGCGATCAGATGTATTCCATTCTACTGCTCATCCACGAAACGCGCACCACGACAGGGTACAATATCATGGCGAGGGCACGGCAGCACGGCGAGCGTCTCACGAGAGAACCGTCAAAGGGTGCCGACCCGGGACGCGGCTTTGCTATACTCGTGCTCTCGTCGGCGACACGTCGCGAGCGCTCCATCGGTGACCGGCGGTTTTCTCTGTCACACGGGTACGCCAAATGCCGCCACGCGAAGAGCCGAACCACCAGCAGAATGCGGGGAACGTGATGTCAACCACGGGTGTCAGAGACGCGACCGTTCTCTTCTATCTCTCGGAAGTGATCGGCGCCCGCGTGACCAGCCCGCCGGGCGAGCGATTGGGGATGTTGCGCGACCTGATCGTGATGGTTGGCAGCGAGCCGTTTCCGAAAGTGAAGGGCCTGGTGGTCGTGGTGGGTGGCATTCCCGAGCCGATCTACGTCCCGTGGGACTCGGTCGGGTCGATTGGGCCGCTCGGCGTGAAGCTGCTGACCAGCCGGCTCGACCTGCGGCCCTTCGAGCGGCGCGACGGCGAGGTCCTCCTGGCCCGTGACATCCTCGACAAGCAGATCGTCGACGTGGCCGGGCGGCGCGTGGTCCGCGTGAACGACACGCAGCTCGCCCTGTACGGGCGCACGCTCCAACTGGTCGCGGCCGACGTGAGCACGGCCGGCTTCCTGGCGCGCGTGCTCCCGCGTTGGCTGATCGTGCCACGCCTGACCCGCAAGCTGATCTCCTGGAGCCAGGTCGAGTTCTTTGCGACGGACGTGCCCCAGGTGAAGCTCCTGATCCCACACGACAAGATCGCCCGGCTGCACCCGGCCGACATCGCCGAGCTGGTCGAGGGGCTCGCCTACCCCCAGGCCAGCGAAGTCCTCGCCTCGCTGGAGGACCCGATCGCCGCCGATACCGTCGAAGAGTTGGAGCCGTCGATGTCGACCGCGATCATTTCGTCGCTGCCGCCGGCCGACGCCGCCGACATTCTCGAGGAGATGGACCCGGACGACGCCGCCGACCTGCTGGGCGAGCTGTCCGTTGAACAGGCGGCGGGACTGTTGAAAGAAATGCAGGCCAGCGAAGCCGCGCAGGTGCAGCGGCTGCTGACCTATCCCGAGGATTCGGCGGGCGGCATCATGACGACCGACTTCGTGACGATGCCGGAGTATCTCACGGCCCGCCAGACGATCGGCCGCTTACGTCAGCAAAAAGAGCTGCCCGACCAGATCTACTACCTCTACGTCGTCGACAACGAGATCAGCGGGCGCCTGGTTGGCGTCCTCTCGCTCCGTCATCTGGTCACCGCGCCGCCCGATGCGCGCCTCAAAGCGATCATGGTCCGCGACCTCATCCGGGCCCACGTGACCGATCCGGCCGACGAAGTCGCCCGGACGGTCGCCCACTACAACCTGCTCGCGCTGCCGGTGGTCGACGAGTCCGACCACCTCCTGGGCGTGGTCACCGTCGACGACGCGATCGACGTGATTCTCCCCGAAGAGTGGCGGCGGCGCCTGCCCAAGCTCTTCCGGTGACAGCGGCGGTGCCGGGGTGGCGCTGAAGGACGTCTGGCGAGCGCCACACTGGCAAATTCTGCTGCGCCCCTGGGTGTCGTTCCACGCCTCATTCCAGCGCTGGACGAAGGGCCCGCTGCGTCGCCTGACGATCCTGCCATACCTCGCGGTTCTCGGGCCGGGCCTGATCGCCGCGGCCGCCGGTGACGACGCCGGTGGCATCGCCACGTACGCGAGCGCGGGCGCCTCGTATGGCTACGACATGCTCTGGATGATCGTGCTGATCACCGTCAGCCTGATCGTCGTCCAGGAGATGTGCGCGCGCATGGGGGCGGTCACCGGCAAGGGCCTCTCCGAGCTGATTCGTGAGCAGTTCGGTCCGCGCTGGACAGTCTTCGCGATGCTGCTCCTGCTCATCGCCAACGGCGTGATCACCATCTCCGAGTTCGCCGGCATCGCGGCCAGCTTTGAACTCTTCGGCATCACCCGCTATCTTACCGTGCCGATCGTCGCCGTGCTGATCTGGTGGCTGATCACGCGCGGCTCCTATGCTCGGATCGAACGGGTCTTTCTGGTCATGACCCTGACGTTCTTCGCCTATCCCATCTCGGCCGCCCTGGCGCACCCGGACTGGACCAGGGTGTTCCAGGGCACGGTCACCCCGACGTTCCATCTGAACAGCGGCTTCATCTTCCTTTTCATCGCGACGGTTGGCACGACGATCACGCCCTACATGCAGATCTACGTGCAGTCGTCGGTCGTCGACAAGGGCATCACCGCGCGCGAGTACCCGTACGAGCGGCTCGACGTGATCGTGGGGTCGATTTTTGGCGATCTGATCAGCTTCTTCATCATCGTCGCCACCGCGGCGACGCTCTACACGCACCACGTGACGATCAACACCGCCGGAGACGCGGCGCTCGCGCTGGTGCCGGTGGCCGGCAAGTACGCCGAGATTCTCTTTGGCGTCGGACTGCTCGGCGCGTCGATGCTGGCGGCGGGCGTGCTGCCGGTCGCCACGGCGTTCTCGATCACCGAAGCGTTCGGCTGGGAGAAGGGGCTGTCGTTCAATCCCAGCGAGGCCCCGGCGTTCTACTACCTGTTCACTTCGCTGATCGCCATCGGCGCGTTCGTGACGCTCATCCCGGGTGTGCCGCTGATTCAGTTGCTGATCGTCGTCCAGGTGATCAACTGCCTGCTGCTGGTGCCGCTGCTCGTCTTCATCGTCCGCCTGGCCAGCGACCCGGAGGTGATGGGAAGGCACCGCAACGGCCTGCTGTACAATGCGCTGGCCTGGGCGACAGTGATCGCGATCGGCTTCCTGTCCCTCCTCTACGTGGCGATCAACCTCGTCGGGCCGCTGGTCGGGATCTCGCTGGGGCCGTGACGCAGAAGTCGAATATCGTGGACGGCAGCCGCCCGGGCGAGCTATAATGGGCGGTACCATGGCGGAGACGATTGCGCTCGCACCATCGTTGCTGCGGCAATTGGAGAAGCTGACTCTGGTCAGCCGTCGGCGCCTGGCCCGACAGGGGCAGGGCGACCGCCGTAGTCCCCTGCGCGGCAACTCGCTGCAGTTCGTCGACTTCCGCCCCTACACTCCGGGCGACGACCTCCGCCAGGTCGATTGGAACGCTTACGGCCGCTCCGGCGACCTCTTCGTCCGCCTCTACGAAGACGAACAGGTCCTGACGGTCCACCTGCTGGTCGACGTCAGCCGCTCGATGGATTCAGGCATCCCCAACAAGCGCGAGGTGGCCCTGCAATTGGCCAGTGCGCTCGGCTACGTCGCGCTCTGCGGCTACGACCGGCTGCAGATTGGTTACCTGGCCGACCGGGCGGTTGGCGTCGCCGGCCCGTTCTGGGGACAGCGCCAGCGGGCCGCTTGCTTTGCCGCGCTGGCCGCGGCTCCGTCGGCAACGCGGACCGACTTCGCCGCGAGCGTCGCCGGCTACGTCGACCGCCTGAAACAGCCCGGTTTGCTCATCTTCTTGACCGACCTGCTGAGCCCCACCGCCGAGGACGGCCTGCGCCGCCTGGCGACGGCCAAGCACGAGTCCATCGTCATTCACCTGCTCTCACCGCAGGAACTCGATCCCGAGCCGGCCGAGGACGTTCAGTTGATCGACCGCGAGACCGGCCAATTGATCGAAGCGAACCTCGACCTCGGCACGCTGGCGCGTTACCGTCAGCGGCTGGCCGAGTGGACCGACCGCCTGGCGCGCCTCTGTCACGAACGCAACGCCCGCTACCTGCGTCTCAGCTCGGCCGACGACCTGGAGCGCGCGGTCCTGCGCGCTTTGCGCCTGCAGGGGGTGCTGGCGTGAGCCTCCTGGCGCCGCTGGCGCTCCTCTTCGGCCTGTCGTTGCCGGTGGTGGTGCTGTTCTACCTCCTCAAGGCCCGCCGGACCCAGCGCGAAGTCTCGAGCACGCTCCTGTGGGAAACGCTGCGGCGCGACCTGGCCGCGCACGAGCCCTGGCAGAAGCTGCGCTGGAGCGTGCTGCTCGTGCTTCAATTAGTCCTGCTGGCGGTGTTGACCGTGGCGCTGGCACGTCCCGCGATCGTCGCTCCGGCCCCGGCCACGCGGTTCGTCGCGATCGTGATCGACGCATCGGCGAGCATGCAGGCGACGGACGTCCTACCGAGCCGCTTCGCGCGGGCGGTGAATTCCGCGCAAAATCTGATCGGTGGCTTGCCGGAAGGCACCAGCGCGGCGTTGATCGCCGCCGGCGTGTCCGCGCAGGTCATCGTGCCGGAAACGAGTGACCACGCCGCGCTCGTCCGCGGCCTGGCCAGCCTTCAGGCGAGCGACGCCGCCGGCGACTCGATCGGTCCGGCGCTGCGCCTGGCCGGTGCGCTCGCGCACGGCCGTCCCGACGCGACGGTCCAGCTATTCTCTGATGGCGCGTACGCCCATCCCCCCGAGTGGGACGACCTGACGAACCTGAACCTGCGCTTCCACCAGTTTGGGGTCGTGGCCGGGAACCAGGCGATCACCGCCCTGGCCACGCGCACCGGCGCCGAGGGAGATGGGCTGCAATCCGGTGACCCGCGTCAGCTCTTCGCCCGCGTGCAGAACTTCGATTCGCAGCCAACCCGGGTCGGCGTGACGCTCAGCGCGGATGGCCAGGCCGTGGAGACGCGATCGGTCGATCTGTCGGCCAACGGGTCGAGCCAGCTTTTCTTCACCGACCTGCCACCGGAGGCCCGGGTCATCCAGCTTCAGATCAACCAGACAGACGCGCTGACCGCCGACAACCGCGCGACGCTCGTCCGCGGCGCGCCGCCCTCCACGCCAGTCCTGCTCGTGACGCGCGGCAACCTCTTCCTGCAGAAAGCGCTGCAGGCGGTGCCCGACCTGACGATCTACCAGGTGACGCCGCGGAGCTTTCCGACCGTCGACACCGCGCCCTACGACGTGTTGATCTTCGATGGCTTCATCCCGGACAATCCCCCGACGAAGAACTCCTTGATCGTCAACCCGTCGGATGCGCCGTGGCTACCGCTGCAGGGCGTGGTCCGATCACCGCCGATCACGCTCTGGCGTAACGACGACCCGACTCTCGCCTACGTCGATCTTCGCACGATCAGCATCGCCCGCGCGAGCAACGTGAAGCTGCCGGACTGGGCGCAGCCGCTGATCGAATCGAATGGCGTTCCGCTGGGATTCGTCGGCGACGACAAGGGACGGCGGATGGTCGGCCTGACGTTCGATTTGCAGCAGTCGAATCTACCGCTCTCGGCGGCGTTCCCGATTTTGATCGCGAACGTGATGCGTTTCCTGACTCCGGCCACGGTCACCCAGTCGGCATCTCTGACGCCAGGCGCGCCGGCGATGATCCAACCGCGGCCGGGAGTCGATCACGTCGTGGTCGATGGCCCTGCCAATCAGCGCTGGACGGTCGTTCCATCGGGCCAGGCCATTCGATTCGATCACACCGATCGCGTTGGTCTGTACCAGGTGACGGAGTTCGTTGGGACGCAGTCGGTCGACGTCCAGCAGTTCGCGGTCAATCTGTTCAATCCGTCCGAATCGGACCTCCGGCCGCGCGCGAATCTCGCCGACCACGATGCCCCGGCCGGCGCCGCGTCCGCCCAGCAGCAGCCCCTGGTCCACGACTACGCGCCCTGGTTGCTGCTGCTGGCCGTGCCGCTGCTGTTTGGCGAGTGGTGGTGGTTCCACCGGCGATGAGTGGCTTGGAATTCACCCGCCCGATCGCGCTGGCGCTGCTGGCGCTGCTGGTCGCGTTCGTCGTCGTCGACCGGCGCAGTCGGCGCGCCCGGTCGTCGGTGCGTCGCTACCTGTTGCTGGCCGTCCGGTTCCTCGCGTTCACCGCGTTGGTGCTGGCGCTGGCCGCGCCGGTGATCTGGACGGGGTCCGACACGCTCTCCACCGTCTTCTTGCTGGATCGCTCGGCGAGCGTCTCGGCGACCGAGCAGCAGCAGACGATCGACTGGATCGAGCGGGCGATCCAGCAGAAGCACCCTGGCGATCAGTCGGCGGTGATCTCGTTCGCGGGCGACGCGGCGGTCGAGCAGGGTTTGAGCACGGCGTCCGGGGCGGTCAATCCCACGGCGCAACTGGATCGCGACCACACCGACCTCGAAGGCGCGCTCCGGTTGGCCGAGGGCGTCTTGCCCCAGGGCGGCTCCCGCCGGATCGTCGTGCTCAGCGATGGGAACGAGAACCAGGGCGACGCTCAGGCCGAGGCGCCGTTGCTGCGCGCGGATGGCATTCAGGTGGACACCGTCCCGCTGTCCTCGGTGGCCAGCCCCGAGGTCGCCGTGCGTCGGCTCAGTGTCCCGCCCGCCATTCACAAAGGCGAGCGGTTCACCATTGACGTGACGATCAACTCGACCGTCGAGACGTCCGCGCAGGTGCGCTTCCTGATCGACGACCGCCTGGACACGACGCAGCAGCTCGATTTGCACGTCGGCGACAACAGTCTGGTCTTTGGACACGACCCGTTGACGCCCGGCTCGCACGCGTTCGAGGTCATCGTCGAGCCCGGTCGTGACACGATCAGCGAGAACAACGTCGGCTACGCCACGCTCCAGGTCGCCGGCCCGCCGCGCGTCCTGCTGGTCGAAGGCGACCCCGGTGGCGCGCGCTATCTCTCGAAAGCGCTGGAGGCCGCCGGGTTGTCGACCGACGTCGAGGCGCCCTCGATTCTCAGCGGCGACGTCGCCAGCCTGCGCCAGTACGACGCGATTGGCCTGGTGAACGTCCCGGCGACCGAGATTGGTGCAGACGGCTTGACCGCGCTCCGGTCGTACGTGCAGGACTTCGGCGGCGGTCTGGTCGTCGTCGGGGGCGACCGCAGCTTCGGCGTGGGCGCCTACAAGGACACGCCGCTGGAGGAGGCGCTGCCGGTGTCGATGGACGTGCGCGGCCGCGAAGCCCACGCGAACGTCGCGCTGATCCTGGTGATCGACACCTCCGGCAGCATGAGCGAGGGGCCGCCCGGCGCGACCAAGATCGAGCTGGCACGTGAAGCGGCGCTCGGGGCCACCCAGGAGCTCGCCGACCAGGACCAGGTCGGTATCCTGGCGTTCGACGAGACACCGCACTGGATCTTTCCGACGCAGTCGCTGACCGACCGCCCGACGCTGGAGGCCGACATCTCCAAGCTCGAGCCGGGCGGCGGGACCGAAATCTACCCGGCGCTCGTCACCGCTTACGACGACATCGTCACGCGCCAGGCGAAGGTGAAGCACATCGTGCTGATGACCGACGGCCTGGCGCCAGCCGGCGACTACCCGGGCCTGACCGCCCAGATGCGCGCGAATGGCGTCACGCTGTCGACCATCGGTATCGGCACCGACGCGGACCTCAACCTGCTGCAGAACCTCGCGGACTGGGGCCGCGGGCGGTTCTACGATGCCAGTAATCCCCTGGACGTCCCGCGCTTCGTCCTCAAGGAGACGACCGAGATCGCGCGCGCGGCGGTAACCGAAGAGACCTTCACCCCGACCGTGGTCGATCAGACGCCGATCCTCTCGGGGATCACCGGCCTGCCGCCCCTTTATGGGTACGTCGCGACGACCCCGAAACCCTCGGCGGTTGTCGGACTCGCATCGCCCGAGCAGGACCCGATTCTCGCGCAGTGGCAGTTCGGCCTGGGGCGGTCGGTGGCGTTCACCTCCGATGCGAGCGCCCGCTGGTCATCGTCGTGGGTCTCCTGGAAGGACTTCAGCCAGTTCTGGGCGCAGACGTTCAAGTGGGCGATACCATCGCCACAGGGGCAAAACCTGCAGGTGCAGACCGTTGTCGCCAACGGACAGGCCCAAATCGTCGTCGACTCGGTGAGCGGCGATGGTCACTACATCAACGACGCGCCGACGACCGCGACCGTCGCCAGCCCCAAGGGAGGGGTCCAGACCGTCACCCTGGAGCAGGTGGCCCCGGGCCGCTACGCTGCCGACGTCCCGGCCAACGATCAGGGGGCCTATCTTGTCCAGGTGACCCAGAACGCGGAGGGCGAGACGGTGCCCGCCACGCAGACGTCTGGCTTCACCGTGCCCTACTCGCCGGAGTTCGCCGGCCTGCCGACCGACGTCGGTCTGCTGCGTCAGCTTGCCGCGAGCACCGGCGGGACGGTGCTGACGACGCCGGCCGAGAGCTTCGCGCACAACCTGCGCCCGGCCGATTCGGCCCAGCCGGTCTGGCCGTACCTGATCACCGCGCTGATCCCGTTGTTCTTGCTGGACGTGGCGATCCGACGCCTGCGTTTCTCGCCGGCCGATCTCGCGCCCGTCGTCGAGCGCGTGCGGGTGCGTTGGCTCGGTCAGACCGGCCGAGCCGCCCAGCTCGCGGGCCGGCTCGTCGCCACCCGCCACGCGGCGCGACCGGTCGCGATCGCCTCCCTTCACCCCACCACGCCGGTTGTCCGCCGGGCGCCGGCTCCAGCCAATCGGCTCGGCGCCCCGGGACCGGTGGCAGCCGGCGCGCCACCCGCCAGCCGCCTCCTGGCGGCGAAGCGACGGGCGGCGCCGGCGCCGCGCGCGGGTCACCGGTGACCCGTCACGCGTTTTCCAGATACGCCTCGATCTCCCAGCTACTAATGTGGTGCCGGTAGGCGACCCATTCCTGATCCTTGGCCGCCAGGAAGCGCTCGTAGACCGGCTGCCCCAGCGCCGAGCGGACGGTCATGTCCCGGCCGATTTCTTCGAGCGCCTCGCCGAGCGTGGACGGGAGCGGGTCGGCCGCTGGCTCGCCGGTCAGCCGGCCTGGCCGTACCTCCTGCTCGTCGGGGCCGGGCAAGGACGTTTGCGCGTGGATGCCGTCGAGCCCGCACTGGAGCAGGACGGCGAGCGCCAGGTACGGGTTGCAGCTGGGATCGGGAGCACGGACCTCGAGGACGCCGGAGCCAGGGCCCTGCGCCTCGGAGACGCGGATGAAAGATCCCCGGTTCACCCGCGCCCACGCGACCGTCGCGGGTGCTTCGTCGCCGCCCTCGAGGCGCTTGTAGGAGTTCACCAACGGCGCCAGCACCGCGCACATGCCGCGCGCGTGGGCGAGCTGGCCGGCGACGAAGTGCTGGCCCACCGTGGACAGGTGTCCACCGCCGTGATCCTCGAAGAGGCTGCCGCGCTCGGTGGCCCGGTCGAGGAGCACCTGCGTGAGATGAAGCCCCGAGCCACTCGAGCGATCGATCGGCTTCGGCATGAAGGTTGGCAGGAGGCCCGCCTGGTGGGCGAGCGCCCGGATCACCAGCTTCAACGTGACGATCGCGTCGGCCGTCCGCAGCGCGTCGTCCTCGACCAGATCGATCTCGTGCTGACCCGGCGACACTTCGTGGTGGGTCGCGGCCACGCGGTACCCGAGGGAGCGCAGCATTTCCACTGCCTCCTGGCACAGTCCGGCGGCGCGCTCGTCCGGTAGCTCGAAATAGCTGCGGCGGTCCGCGGGGACCAGCGATCGCGCGCCGACGACGCGGAGCGGCGCGCGGCGATCGGGGGCGGGGTCCTCGAAGAGATAAAACTCGACCTCGGCGCCGGCGCGATAGGACAACCCCAGCTCCGCCGCGTCGTCAAGGGCCCGGCGGAGAACGTAGCGGGGATCGGCGGGGAACGGCTGTCGCCCCGGCGTCACCAGATTGCAGATCAGGCGGGCGGTCGTCGGCTTCTCCCAGGGGATGATCCCGAAGGTCGCCAGGTCGGGCAGCAGGTACAGGTCGCTCTCCGCGATGCGTGCCAGTCCCTCGACCGAGGAGCCATCGAACCAGATTCCCTCGGTCAAGCAGGAAGCAAGGTGGTCGGTCGGCAGGCTGAGGCCCTTGATCGTCCCCGGGATGTCGATGAACTGCAAGTGAATGAACTCGACCCCGGCCTCGCGCGCGGCCCGCAGGACCTGCTCGACCTGCTCGTCCTCGCCCGACCGGTTCGCTGGGCTGGTCATCACTTTCCTCGCTTCTCGTCGATCAAAGCTCAGCTGGGTTTGGCTGGCTTGTCGGGGCACA
>DATLRG010000682.1:0-2809 GCA_035534795.1 Chloroflexota bacterium | reverse complement strand
ACGAGCTCGCTCCAGGAATTCCACCGCTTGAACTCACCCTACATTCTCGACGCCGACAATCACGCCTTCGTGCACCAATTCGTGCGCGCCCTCGTTCCCGACAACCGGGCGCTCGCCGAGGTTCTAAAGATCAAGGACGATTCCCTCCTGACGAAGCTGAAGGAGTACTTCGCGGGCCCCGGGGTCGGCCCGGTTGACGAGCGGGCCCTGGCTCGAACGGTCTTTCGTGTCGACCCCAATTGCGTCCTGCACGGTCTTTTCCTGGCGCGCGACTACCTGGTTGGAGGCCGCCTCCGCCTGACCCGCCTGCTGAGTGGCTTCATCGAGGCGAGCGACGTCCGGCCGGCCGAGAACGGCGGCGTCAAGTTCGACCGGATCAATCCGTCGGGCGACACCAAGCTCGGGTTCGGGCACGTGCCCTTCCACCGCACCGAGTACACCGCCCGTCAGATCACGGCCTATTTCAATCTGGATCTGGCCACGCTCCGGGCATATGGTCTTGGGCGGGACGCCGAGCGGTTGCTCGTCGCACTTTCCCTGTGGAAGATCTCTCGATTTCTCCGCGCTGGCCTGCGCCTTCGGACCGCCTGCGACCTGGAGTGCGGGAGCGTCCGAATTTCGCGCCAGACCGATTTCGCGTCGCCCGCCGACCTCGCGCTTGACGAGATCCTGCCGACGCTGATCGCGGCCTGCGGCGAACTGTTCGCGCAGCCGCCCGTCACCGAGATTCACTGGGAGCCACCGGCCAAAGCGAAGACGGCGAAAGCGGCGACGGAGGCCTGGGCGGAAATTGTCGACGACGGCGACGCGGACGACGATCCATGATCGCGATCGGCTTCGCCTTCACGGCCGGTCGGTACCACGCCACGCCCTGGGGACATCACGTGAATGAAGGGGTCCCGGAGTGGCCGCCCGCGCCGTGGCGCATCCTCCGCGCCCTGATCGCGGTCCGCTTCCGCGCCTTGCCCGCGGACCGGCCGGGGGAGGACACCACCGCGGTTCTCGTCTCCCTCCTGGCGAAGCTGGCCGACCCACCGGTGTTCGCGATTCCTCCGGCGACGCTCGGCCACAGTCGGCACTACATGCCGTGGCAGAAAAAAGGCCCCGACGACCACGTTCTGATCTTCGACACCTTCGTGGCATTGGAGCGCGACCGCCCGGTGGTGGCAATCTGGCCGGACGCCGAGCTGACCGAACCGGAGCGCGGGCTTCTGGCGCAACTGCTGGAGCGTCTGCCCTACCTCGGCCGCGCCGAGTCCTGGTGTCATGCGTCGCTGTGCGACAGTCCGCCGACGGCCAATTGCGTCTTGAGCGACGACGCGCGCCCTTTGGCCGAGCACGAGACGGTACGGGTGCTCGTGGCCGCCACTCGGGACCCGTCGGTCCTCTTCGCCGCGTTGAGCGTCGACGTGAGCACGATGCGCGACCGGGAACGTCAGCGCGAGCCCCGCGGCAGTCGCTGGGTGCGCTACGCTCGGCCACGGGACTGCCTCGCGCTGAATCCGTCGACGGTCCGGGTGAGATCGACCGGGCAGGAGTCGGTCGCCACCGTGGCGCGCTACGAAATCGATGCCCGTCCGCGTCCATCGATCACCGCGACCGTCAGCGTCGCCGAGTTGGCGCGCTCGGCCTGCCTGGCGATCTATGGGCGGGAGAATGACGACGCCGTGTCACCCGTGCTCGCGGGAAAGTCGCCGGACGGGGTTCCCTTGCGTGACCACGGGCACGCTCACTACCTGCCGACCGACGAGGACGGCGACGGCGTTCTCGACCATTTGACAATCGTCTCTCGCTCCGGGTTTGGTGATCGGGAGCGCCAGGCCCTCGCGCACCTGCGCCAGTTGGTTCCGCGCGAGGCAGGCACGACGCTCTCCCTGGTCCTCCTCGGAATGGGGACAGTCGCCGATTTCCCAAAGGTCCGGCTTTTCGTGACGTCGGATACCTGGCGATCGATCACGCCGTTTGTCCTGCCCCGCCACCCCAAGTTCACCCGGACGGGCATCCCGAAGGTCGACGACCAGGGACGACAGATTGACGGACCGGAGGTCCAGCTCCGACGCGAGTGGGAGTATCGCCGGGCGGCGGATACGACGCTTCCCATACTGGAAGAGATTGAAGCGGTGCCCGCACATGATCTCTCCAGCCGTGAGATTCGCTGGCTGGCCTTTCGGCGCTGGCGACAGGGGGAGCGTGGGGAAACGCCCGGGCTGGGCTTCGGCTTCCGCGTTCGTTTCGCTGCTCCGTTGGTGGGACCAGTTGCGCTTGGCTACGGCTGCCACTTCGGACTGGGATTGTTTCAGTCGGAGCCAACGGCCGAGGGTGGCGATCGGCACCCCGGGCCGCAGCTTGCGGCGGTCATCGAGACAGCGTCATAGATCAAGAACGTTTCTGATTCTTTCGCCGCCTGGCCGATGGTACCTTACCAAGTTGATGGTTGACCCAACGGGCGGCGAACGCCGCTGGCTGAGCGGCGTTCGCCGCCCGAAGCCACATCGTGCGTTCCTTGCGCGAACCTCCGGTGTTGGCGAAACGACGGGAGGTTCGCGCAAAGCCGACGGATCGCTTGTCGGTCACCGCACTCGGTGAAATGCGATAGGGAACCGAGCACACACCGTCATGACGACGCCCCGGTGGGAGAATTGACCACCGGATGGGCCGTTTACATCCGTGGATCCCGCCCGGATTAGCCGGTGCGGCCAACGTTCGCACCAAAAACACGCCACCGACCCGTGGGGCCCTTTCCACCGACGCAGCGGGACCGATTTGCTGGTCGGTCGGTCCGGAGGTCCGCGCAACAGGCCTCGCGCAA
>DATLRG010000681.1:0-4461 GCA_035534795.1 Chloroflexota bacterium | reverse complement strand
ACGCACAGCCACGTCCTTCTTACCCTGACATTACCCCAGCCGCTCTCAGCCGTGGCCTGCTTTCCCTCTGAACAGCGACAGGACCATCGCCGCCGCGCACAGCCCGACCGTGATGGCGTACACGTCGCGGTAAGCGGCGGCGAAAGGGATCACGCTGGACGAGGCGATTGCCGTGTAGACCTGGATCCTGGCGGCCAGGAGGGTCCCGGCAAAGGCGATGCCGCTGGACAGTCCCAGGTTTCGCGTCGTGGCGAGGATTCCGCTCGCCACGCCCAGCTTGTCGCGCGGGGCGGCGCCCATGATCGCGCTATCGTTCGGGACGATGAAGAGGCCCATGCCCAGGCCAACCAGCAGCATCGCCACCATCGCCACCGGATAGCCCATCGCCGGCGTCACCTTCGTCAGAACGAAGGCGCCCGAGCCGGCGACGATCATGCCAATCGGCGCGAGCACGTGCGAGCCGAAGCGGTCGGAGAGCGGCCCACCGGTCATCGACCCAGCGGCGAGCGCAATCGGCAGAGCGGTCATGCCGAGACCGGTCAACAGCGGCGAAAAACCAAGTGCCTGCTCGAGGTAAAAGGGCATGAGAAAAGTCACCGACGACATCGCGCAGTAGCCGAACACTTTCGCGGCGTTGGCGCCGGCGAAGACTCGGCCGCGGAACAGTGCCAGGTCGATCGTGGGATCCTTGGTCCGGCTCTCGACGACGACGAAGAGGACCAGGAAGAGCATTCCCGGAATCCCGAGCAATCGAAACGTCCCGGCCGCGGGGTCGTTGTCGAAGCCGCGCGTGAGCATCAGCAGCAGGCCGGTGAGCCCGGCAGACAGACAGATCGCGCCGGGAATGTCGAGGGAGCGGCGACCGGCTTCCTTCGGCGGATCGCTGATGATGGTATAGGCGAGAGTCAAGCCGACCGCGGCGATCGGGACGTTGACGTAGAACACGGAGCGCCAGCCGAGCAGGCTCTGGAGGAATCCGCCGAGCGTGGGCGCGATGGTAAACGCCGCTGAGACCGATGTCTCCAGGAACCCGATCGCCATGCCCCGCTGCTGACTGGGGAATACCGTGGTGACCAGCGCCATACTGTTGGCGACGAGCATCGCCGAGCCAACGCCCTGGACGATGCGGAACAGGATCAGCATGAGCGCGCTGTTTGCCAGCCCGCACAGCGCCGACCCGAAGACGAACACGGCGAAGCCGGCGATGTAGATGAAGCGCCGGCCGAAAACGTCGGTCATCCGCCCGAAGGTCCCCAGTGTGCTGGTCGAGGTGAGCTGGTAGGCGATGGCCACCCAGCCAATCGTGGGAATATCCACCTTGAACGTGTCGGAGAGGAGCGGCAGCGTCACATTGACGATGCTGGAGTCCAACGCCCCCATGAACGTTCCCAGGCAGACCGTCCAGAGGACGAGCCACTGGTAGTCGGGTCGGCCATGGATCCGCTGACGCATCGCGCTGGCAATCAAGAATCCAGGATCTCCCTTTCTCAAACCTTCAGAGAGATTGGGACGCTGGTGGGAGGGTGGGATTCACGCTGTGAAACCCACCCTCCCACCAGCGTCCCAATCTCTCTCTACGAGATGTTGATGTACTTTTGCAGCTTGTTCTGGCCGGTCACCTCGCTGACGTACACATCGCCGCGCGAGTCGACCCAGATGCTGTGCGGCGAGTCGGTGAACTGGTCGGGCGCTTCTCCCTTGGCTCCCCACCGGGCCAACGGCTCGCCGTCGAGGGTCATGATCGTGATCTGTTGGCGGGCCTCGGCCAGGTAGAGCACCTCATCTTTGACGAAGATCTGCATCGGCGCTTTCAGGTCGCTCCATTCGCCCAGGTACGTGCCGTTGCGATCAAACATCTGGACGCGCTGGTTCTCGCGGTCGCAGACTAGAACGCGGTCGCGCGGGTCCACCCAGACGTCGTGTGGTAGGGCGAACTGGCTTGGCCCGGTCCCGTCTTCGCCCCATGAGGATTTCAGCGCGCCATCGGCGCCAAAGCGGTGGACGCGCCGCTGGCCGTACCCGTCGGACACGTACATCTCCCCATCCGGCGTGACGAACGCGTGAGTCGGCTGATTGAACGGCTGGCCCGGCGCGCCGGGTTGGTCCAGAGTCCCCCAGCTTCGCTGGAGCTTGCCGTCGGTCGACCACTTCGTGACCAGATGGGTGTCGCGATCGGTCAGATAGAGTTCGTCTCGCGGGCTGATCCAGATGCCGTGCGGATGCTTGAACTGGCCCTGGCCCCACTCGACGAGCAGCTTGCCGTCACGGTCGAGCACGATCATGCGCGGATCGGGGAGGCGGTTGAAGACGTAGACTCGGTCCTGCGAGTCGCAGGCGATGCCCGAGACGAGACCGAACGCAGCAATGCCTCCCGCGCGGCGTCCCCAGCGCTTGTCGACGTCGTAGGTGAACTTCCCGCTTCCGACGAGTGTGCGCGAGTCCATGGCTATTCTTCCTCCGTATACGGTAATTCGGTCACGCGCAGTCGCGCGCAGCCGTACGGCGCCAGCGTCACCTCTTCGACCGCCGTGTCGACGTGGACCGGGCTGGTAGGCACCGGCCCGGCGGAATCGTGGATCATCTGCCAATCCGGAACGCGTCGTCCTTTCGCGTGCAGCGTGAGGGGCGGCTGTTCGCCCGAGAACGGCTGCGGGCCGATCGCGCTGGTTTCCAGTCGAAACGATCGCTCAGGATCTGACCGATCCACCAGCAGCGCGTAGTTCCACGGCGTTGTCGGATGCACCTCCCAATCGGAAAACTGCTCGGTGCGGCCGGGTCGATTCGGGATTCGCCGCCAGTGTTCGCCAACCCGCAGGGCGAAGGTCAGCGGTCCGCGCTGAACGGCGACCGCGCCGTGGTCGCGCGGCTCGAGCCGAACGCGGCCTGGGAGCTCGATCGCGACCCGGTCGCCGTCGTGCCACTCGCGGCGAATCGCGGTGAAGCCGGGGCGATCGAGACCGGAGAGGGTCTCGCCGTTGAGGCGAAGGCTCGCGCTGGCGCACCAACCCGGCACGCGCAGGACCAGGGGAAACGCGGCCGGCTGGGAGAGACGCAGTCGGAAGTGGACCGAGTCGTTAAAGGGATATGCGGTCTCCTCGTCGATGGAAACGTCCGCCTCCCCGAGGCGAGCCTGAACGGTACTTGGGCCATACGCGACCGCGGCCAGTCCGCCGTCCAGCGTGGCCATCCAGAGGGAGGCCGCGAACTTGGGCCAACCCTGATGCAAATTGGCCGTGCAGCAGCCGAAGTTCGGCTCCAGGCCAAAAATGTTGGAGTCGTCGCCATTGGCGGTCCAGTCACGGGGCGCGATCGAGCAGTGTACCTGGTTTGGCTGCTGATCGTATTGGCGCGCGCGCAGGTCGGCGGTGATCGTGCCAGGCAAGTTGTTGTACGCGACGCGCTCGAGCCGGTCGCTCCAGGAGGCGTCGCCGAAGATACGAATCAGGTGCTCGAGCGTGAACATGAACTCGACGACGGCGCACAGCTCGACCCCTTGATTCGGCGCGCGGCCGGCCAGCCACTCGTCGCCAGAGAACATGCCAGTCGCCTGACCGTGGTAGCGGTCCAGATTGGCGATGCCAGCGTACACCGCATCGCGGTACCGCGGATCGCCCGTGCGGACGTACCGCAGCGCGGGCTCCTTCAGGCCCATCGCGACGTTTACCACGTGGACGAGGTGATCGAAACCGGCGGTGTGCTTGGTCTTGACAGGGAATTCGACGAAAAACCGGCCCCAGTCCAGCGTCTGCGCGATCACGGCGTCGGCGAGAGCGAGGAGCGAGGGATCGCCGATGCGCTGATAGAGCCAGAGGATTGTCAGCAGGTTCTCGGCGCCGCGCGCCTGGCCCCACGTGGAGAGCGGACGCTCAGTCAGGTGGGCTTGCTGGTAGCCAAAGTAGCGTTCGAGGAACGGGATCACGCGTGGATCGCCGGTGGCTTCCTGGAATTGAGTCAGCACTTTGAGCGTGACCATTCTTGGCCACCAGTCGTCGTTGGTGCGCGGACCGAAGAAGCCGTCGGCGGTCTGGCTCCCGAGCGACCACTCGACCCAGCGCGTGGCCAGGCCGAGCAGGCGCGGGTCGTCGAGCAGGTAAGCAAGCGGGATCAAGCCATCGCAGTAGTAGGGGCCGCGCTCCCAGTCCTCGCCGCTGCCGCCGAGCCAGGCGCTGTTCGGCCCGACGTCCGGCCAAACGTCGCCGAGCTGGCCGGTGAACCCGTCGGCCTGAAGCCGGCATTGGGTTCGCAACCAACCGCCCGGTCGCACCGTCCCGAGCGGTAAACTCAAGAACGCGCCAGGGAGCAGGGGACTGCGATCTGGAATGAACGGCTGGAACAACGCTACTCCAAGGATAGATCCCCGCTGGTTGAGCTATTGTAGCGCATCGCCAGGCGCGAGAGTAAACGGGATGATGAGTGCCGAGCGTGAAGCAAAGGAATCGTCGGGTGGAAAAGTTGCCCCGG
>DATLRG010000680.1:0-3092 GCA_035534795.1 Chloroflexota bacterium | reverse complement strand
CGGACGTTGTGGCGACCAGTGCCAGCCTCAACTCAAGGAGCGACGATCAGCCTCCCCCAGTCCTCCGAGATCATCCAGACGCCGGAGGGGTTCCTTCGCGCGGGTCCAGCCACGCACAACATCCAGCAAGCGGCTCCTTTTGCCGAGAGGGCATACCCGATCGCAACGGAGATCCAGGAAACGTTGGGTCTCCTGGACCCATTCAGCCCGGGGGCGCTGTCGCCTCACGGACCAGCCACGGACATCGCTTTGAAGGGCGCAGCCGAGGCAGTCGCACTTCGGTGGTTTCCAAGGCTGGCTGCAGACGCGGACGTCCTCGCTCTTGCCCCGCAGGCGGTGGCAGCAGCATACGATCTCGCCTACAATCTGATCTACCATAGGTACGGCAGCCCATGATGCCAGGGTACCGACGATCGAGCGGTCGACACGCGCCGCGGACGCGGAAGGTTCCTGACGCAGCGGCGGGTTCCAATTCCTGGGGACCAGATTGGCCCCACCCGCTCTTCGTAGTCGCAGCGGTCCTTCTGGCGGCATTGAGTTTCTACACCGCAGACTTGGTGTTGCTGCCGTTTGGATGCGCTCTGCTACCGGGGGCCGCCGTGGTCTACAATGGGCGACAACTGCGTCTGACCGCTCGTCGCGCTCTCGTCATTGCAGGTCGCGCTGGGGGACTGTACGCTGTAGCTCAACTGGCCGCAACGCTCGTTCAGGACTACATGTTGGGATGGGGTGCAGAATACGAGACAAGCATCCGATCCGTGCTGATTCCCGTCACCCCTGTCACCATAACCATCGGAATCGCAGTTTACCTACTATTGGCAATAGCCCGCGTCGTCGTAGCGGCGGGCGTTGGATGGCTAGTGTTTTTCTTGCTACTCCGCTCATCTTCAGGGGAGTATGGGAAATAGACGTGGCGCTTAGGGCGCTGGGCTATACGCAGGCCCAGATCGGCCCCTTGACCAGCGGCAGTCCGTTGCGCGCCGATGGAACATTCACGATCTTGGCCGGGAACACGCCCGCGCGGCCGGCCCAGCGTGCCCACAAGATCAACCGCATTGTCGAGCTGCGTCGGTTGTCTCAGCCAGACGCCGCCGCGCTCCTGGGGATTGCCCGACCCAAAATGTCCAACCTCACCGTCGGTCGGCTGCGGGGTTTTCGGTCGAGCGGATGATGCGGTTTCGCACGCCGCTCGGAAACGACGTGGAGATCGTCGTGCGGCCGGTCGCGCAGGAACACCGCGAAACACGTGTGACCGTCGACGTTCGCTGAGGTCGAGGGGGGCAGTAGTCGTTCCCGGGCGACACAGTCTCATTTGACACGCCGGACCCGCTCCGTTAGGATCTCGTTAGTCGCCGTTCGGCTCCCGAGGAGAAAATGGTCCGCCCTCCCATCGCCGCATCCCCGCGTCCGCCTGTACGCGTGCCTCCGTGTCGGGAGGGTGTCCGATGAGGCTCTGGGGCGGCCGGTTCGCAGCCGAGCCGGACAAGCTGGTGCAGGAGTTTACCCAGTCGATCGACTTCGATCGTCGCTTGTTTCGTCAGGACATTCTCGGCAGCATCGCCCACTGCCGCATGCTCGCGCGGCAAGGAATCGTCAGCGCCGAGGAAGGCGCGGCGATCGAGGGTGGGCTCCGACAGGTCGCCGACGACTTCTCTCAGGGTAAGATCGTGTTCGATCACGCGCTCGAAGACGTCCACACCCACGTCGAGTCGCGCCTGCGGGAGCTGATCGGCCCGACGGCCGGCAAGCTCCACACGGCGCGCAGCCGCAACGACCAGGTCGCGCTGGACCTGCGCCTCTTTCTCCGTGAGGTCGTGCTGGACACGGTGGACCGGCTGGCCCGGCTCCAGGATACTTTGCAGGAACGCGCGGAGACCTGGCGCGACGTCGTCGCACCGGGCTACACCCACTTGCAGCGGGCCCAGCCGGTGCTCCTGGCGCACCACCTCCTGGCTTACCAGGAAATGTTCGGGCGGGACGCCGATCGGTTGCGCGAGGCGTACGTTCGCCTGAACGTGCTACCGCTCGGGGCTGGCGCGCTGGCCGGGCTGCCCTATCCGATCGACCGTCAGTTCGTCGCCGACCAGCTCGGCTTCGACGGGATCACCCGCAACAGCATGGACGCGGTGGGCGACCGCGACTTCGTCGTCGAGTATCTCGCCGCCGCTTCGCTGACCATGGCCCATCTCTCGCGCCTGGCTGAGGAGATCGTTCTCTGGACGACCAGCGAGTTCGGCTATCTCGCGCTCGACGACTCGTTCACCACGGGCAGCAGCATCATGCCGCAGAAGAAGAACTCCGACGTCGCCGAGCTGATTCGCGGCAAGGTCGGCCGGGTGTACGGGCACTTGCTGCACCTGCTGGTGACACTCAAAGGGCTGCCGCTCGCCTACAACCGCGATCTCCAGGAAGATAAAGAGGCGCTGTTCGACGCCGTCGACACGCTCCTCCCCTCGCTGACGCTGACGGCCGAAATGCTCCGCTCTGCGACCGTCAACGCCGACCGCCTCGCCGCCGCCGCGGCGTCGGGGTTCAGCCTGGCGACCGACGTGGCCGACTATCTGGTTGCTAAGGGCGTTCCCTTCCGCGAAGCCCACGGTCTCGTCGGCCAGGTCGTCCAGCGCTGTCTGGCCACCGGCCACACGCTGAACGATCTCCCCCTCGACGAATACCAGCGTATCTCAGCGCACTTTGGCGAGGACGTCCGCGAGATCGATGTCTGGACGTCGATCAGAGCGCGGGACGTGCCCGGCGGCACGGCGCCAGGGCGGGTGCAGGCAGAGCTGGCGTCCGCACGACAGGTAACGGCCAATCGCCGGGCGTGGGTCTCGCGGCAGCGGGAGCGGCTGCCGGGCCATGACTTTCTGGTGAATGCCGTGTAGCCCTTTTAGCGGCCACTTCGCGCTCCTGTTTGTCCCTCAGAGGCTTGACGTGTCTGGTTGCTACCCCTATAATGCGCAGACTGAACGACGCGCTTGGGCGCGAACGTACGACGAGTGCTGAGAACCTTAGACTGACGACCGAGGGCCCGGGCTGGGAACTGCCTCGGTATTCAACGCGCGCCAGTCAGCACTCACAGACGTGGCTGGGGT
>DATLRG010000679.1:0-4343 GCA_035534795.1 Chloroflexota bacterium | reverse complement strand
AAGGGGGATGCTATGGCGACAAGTCTCGACAAGCCAGCGTTGCTGGGCGGCACGCCGGTCCGCGGCAAGCCCTTTCCACTCTGGCCCGTCTTCGACGAGCGAGAAGAACGCAACCTCTTAGACGTGCTTCACTCGCGCGAGTGGGGGACCCACGGTGGCGGTCGCCTGCTGCCGGAGTTCGAGCAGAAGTTCGCCGCGTACCAGCACGCCGCGCACGGCATCGCGGTCGCCAACGGTAGCGTCGCCTTGGAAACTGCCTTCTTCGCAGCGGACTTCCAGCCCGGCGACGAGGTCATCACGACGCCCTACACCTTCATCGCCACGATCACCGCGATCCTGCGCTCGGGCGCGCGGCCGGTCTTCGTCGACGTCGATCCGGAGACCTACCAGATCGACGCCAGCCAGATCGAGGGGGCGGTCACGACGCGGACCAAGGCGATCGTGCCGGTCCACCTCGGCGGCTGCCCCGGCGACCTGGACCAGATTCTCGACGTCGCGACTCGCCATCACCTGCTGGTCGTCGAGGATGCTTGCCAGGCCTGGGGCGCCGAGTGGCGCGGCAAGAGGGTTGGCGCGCTGGGCGACGCCGGTACCTTCAGCTTCCAGACCAGCAAGAACATCACTGCCGGCGAGGGCGGCATCGTCGTCACCAACCGCCGCGACATCTTCGAGCGCTGCTGGTCCTACCGCAACGTCGGCCGCGTGCCCGGCGGTGCGTGGTATCAGCACGAGGTGCTGGGCTGGAACTATCGGCTGACCGAGTTTCAGGCGGCAATCCTGCTGCCCCAGTTGGAACGGCTGCCCGAGCACACGCGCCAGCGGACAGCCAGCGCGCGGTACCTGGACGAGCGCCTGGCGGCGATCCCGGGGATCGCGCCCATGCGGCGAGACGAGCGGGTGACCCAGAACGCCTGGCACCTCTACATGCTCCGCTACGACCCGGCAGGTTTTCATGGGCTGCCACGGGCGCGCTTCCTCGAGGCGCTCCGCGCCGAGGGAATCCCGGCCAGCCCCGGCTACACGACACCGCTCGCTCAGGTGTCGGCCGTCCAGCGGGCGATCCAGGCCACCTACGGCCCGAGCGGGGAAACCTGGACGCCACCGTCTCTCCCCGCGACGGAGCGAGCCTGCGCGACCGAAGCCGTCTGGCTTGGCCAGACCGTGCTGCTGGGCGACCGCGAGGGCGCCGAAAGCGTGGTCGCGGCGATCGAGAAGGTCCAGCGCTACAGCGAGGACCTCGCCGGGTGAGACGTCGAGTAAAGTGAATTGGGTCGGGACCGGGGAACGTTCCCCGGTCCCGCGTCTGAGCGACTCGGTCTTCAGGAGGAAAAATGGCAACATGGCGGGCAGGGGCGGCCGAAGTGGTGGTCACGCCGCCGATTGGCGTCGAGCTGGAGGGGTATGGGGGGCGCCAGGACGGCTCCACCGGCGTTCACGACGAGCTCTCCGCCCACGCGCTGGTCCTCGACGATGGCACGACCCGCGTGGGGATCGTCTCCGTCGACGTGATCGGGCTCGACCGCTGGATGGTCCAGCGCATCCGCACCGAGGCGAGTGAACGCGCCGGCATCTCTTCCGACAACCTGATGCTCTGCGCGACCCACACCCACGGCGGCCCCCGTGGGCTGATCGCGCTACGCAGTCGCACCGACGAGGCGCTCATGGCGCTGACGGCGCGCCAAATCGTCGGCGCGATCGCGGCCGCAGCGGCGCGCTTGCGGCCGGCCCGGCTCTCCCTGGGACACGGTCGCGTCGAGGGCGTCGCGCAGAACCGGCGCTTTCCCGATGGCCCGACCGATCCGCTGCTGCACGCGCTCCGCGTCGACGGCGACGACGGGGAGCCGATCGCCGCGCTGGTGCGTTTCACCTGCCATCCGACCGTGATGAACTTCGACAACCTCGAGATCACCGCCGACTACCCCGGCCAGGTGTACCGCGTGGTCAAGGGCGTCCTCGGCACGACCGCGCCGGTCCTGTTCGTCAACGGCGCTTGCGGCGACATCAACCCGGCGCGGGTCGCCGCCGTCTTTCCGGAGGTGCGGCGCATCGGGACCATCGTCGGCGCCGAAGCCGCGCGCGTGCTGGCCGAGGTCGCGACGACCGGCAGCCACGTCGCCGCCGACAACCTGCTCTGGGGCGAGCGCATCGCCCTGCCGAACCGCGTGGGCGACCGGCTCGACCGGCCTCGGCTCCGCGCCCGTCGGCAGATGGTCGCGCTGGCGCTCCGCTCTTTCGACGGCGAAGACCAGATCCAGGCGCGCATCGGCGCGGCCCGCGAGCGCCTCGCGGCGCTGGATCTTTCGGATGAGCAGACCCAGCGCCTCCGGCGCGGCCAGGTCGCTCCGGGGGAGATCAGCCCGGCGGTGCTCGCGAAGCGCCGGGAGATCGTCGCCCGACTGAACTACGACAACGCGAGCCTCGCCGCGCTGCGCCGCTACCAGGCCGTCCAGAAGGATTGGCCGGGCGATCGCTGGGAGGTCGAGATCCAGGCCCTCAGCCTCGCCCCCGGCATCGCCCTCGTCGGCGTGCCGGGCGAGCTGACGATCGGGCTGGGCGAGCAGATTCGCGCCGGGTCTGGCCTTCCCGACTGCCTCGTCTGCGGCTACACCAACGACTACGTCGGCTACATCGTGACGTCCGACTCGGTCGATCAAGGAGGCTACGAACCAGGAATGACCATCTTCGCGCCCGAGGCCGGCCACGTCCTGGCCGACGCCGCGGCCAAACTCGCCGCCGAGGTGGCGGGGACGTAAGACGGAAAACGCTTTGTCCGTCAGCAGTAGAGTGGAGGAGAAGACAATGAACCCGCGTTCAGTCACCGCGTATCGACTCAACCGACGGCGCCTGCTGTCGGCGGGGCTACTCGTCGCCGGGGGCGCGCTGGTCGCGGCGTGGTCCTCGCCGTCAGCACCCGCGCCGACGGCCGCGCCAGCCGCCCCCGCGGCGGCCCCGGCGCCGACCAAGGCGGCCGCGGCCCCGACGACCGCGCCGGCCGCGGCCGCGACGACCGCTGCACCGGCCCCGACGGCAACGGCGCAGCCGGCCGCGCAAGCGCAGCCGGCCACGACCGGGCCTGTCACCGTCCACTTCTGGGCGCACAACCACGTGCCGCGGGTGAAGCTCGACAAGGAGTTCTTCAGTCAGTGGGCTGGCTTGGAGCCCTCGATCAAAGTCGACTACACTGTCGTTCCCTCCCAGTACGAGATCAAGCTCACCGCGGCGATGGCCTCGGGGACCGGCCCCGACATGTACAACCTCACTACGTCCTATAACTACACGTTTATGGCCGAGGGTTTGGCAAAAACAGTTGATCCAACGCCGTGGGGACTGGCAGATGGTAGCGCCTTTGATAACCTTTACGTGCCGGGGACGCTTGAAGGCTCCAAATACAACGGGAAGTTGTATGGCCTGCCCTCAGAGGTCTCCAACTACGCGCCACTGGTGAACCGGCAGGACCTTGCGACGGAGCAGATCAACCTGGTCGCGACGTCCCCTGCGACGAAGTGGCAAAACTTCCCCAAGACGTGGGAGGACGTGATCCCGGTTGCTCAGAAGTTGACCAAGGAAAGCGGTAACCTCTTGACCCACCGTGGGTTTGACTTCACGTACGGGGTCCAACAGGGCGACTGGACGTCTGCTCAATTGACGTTCCTCGGCATGGCCGCTCAGTTCGGCGGTGTTCCCCTGAGTGACGATCACAAGCAGACGATGATCAACACCGAACCGTTCGTGCAGGCCCTGCAATTTCAGTACGATTGGATCTTCACCCACCAGCTCGGTAGCCCGAATCTGCTTGGCTCGAACCAGGCCCTGGCCCAAGATCAGAATTCGATGTCGATGATCGGCTTCTGGGCATTCTCGAGCATTCAGCAACAGTACGCGAAGGTATTCCCGGACATCGCAGCGGCACCGTTCCCGCAGTTCGCGGAGGCCAAGCAGCACGGGGGTGCTGTTCTCTACGGATATTCCTGGATGGTAAGCTCCAAAGCCGCTGCTGACGTCGCGACCGCGGCCTGGAAGACAATTCATTTTCTCTGGGAGCACGGAGCGGACTACATCGCCGGTGCCGGACTGTTGCAGCCGACGAAAGCCCTCCTCGAGAACCCGGTCTTTCAAGGTCTGCAGTTCATCGACGTTTTCCTGAACGATGCGAAGGGCACACCATTTACGATCCGCGACGTACACGGCATCGAAATCAACGATGCCCTCCTACGGGCGCTCAAGCGCACGACATTCCAGAAGGTTCAGGCCCAGCAGAGTCTCGACCAGGCAAAGACGGAGATCGATGCAATTTTGGCCAAAGGTAGTTAGAGAAAAGCGCAGGTGGGGAGTCCGTGGTGATT
>DATLRG010000678.1:0-2109 GCA_035534795.1 Chloroflexota bacterium | reverse complement strand
ACACCAGGGGAAGTACGAGGTCGAGATCCACGGCTTCGACTACTACAATCCCAAGACCGGGGCCATCGAATCCGGCGATACGTCGAAGATCGCCGTCTGGCTCCTCGACCCGGACTACGACGGGCGGAGCCTCTTCCCACGTCAGGTCTTCTTCCCGCTGGCCGGTCCGGGCGACGGCTGGGCTCGACTGGCGAAGAGCTTGAAGGCTGAGATCGACGAAGAGCGGATCGAGGCCTACCACGGCACGGTCTCGCTTCCTTTCGATCAACGTGAACACCGGCGCGTCGCGGTGAAGATCGTCGACGATCGCGGCATCGAAAGTCTGAAGATCATCCCGGTGGACGACTGAGAGGCAGACGGATGAGCACGCCCGTCATCGACCAGCTCATCGTCAACTCACCCTACGAGCCGCCAGCCCGTCACTGGCGCTACGACCGCGAGACCCGCCTGTTCTCCCTGGAGGATGGGCGCCGCTCGGCCGGCTACGTGCGCGCGACCGAGAATGCTCGCGCCTTCGACGACCCGGGCGAGTTCGTCGAGCTACCGCTGGTCAACCAGATTCGCCCGCGCGTGGATGCGTGGCGCGACGCTGGCTACGCGGGCGCGACCGGCATCACGAAGCGCCTGCTCGATCATTGGCGGGACCCCGAGCAGCGGCCGGACCGTCGCCTCTTCTTCTGTCAGCTCGAAGCCATCGTGACGCTGATCTGGCTCGCCGAGGCGCCGGCCGCGGAGCGCATCGGTATCGCGGTGCCCGGCGACGGTGGCCCGTTCGCCCGCCTCTGTTCCAAGATGGCGACGGGATCGGGTAAGACGATCGTGATGGCCATGCTTGTCGCCTGGCAGGTGCTCAACAAGGTCGCGTATCCACAGGACAAGCGCTTCTCGAAGAATGTGCTGGTGGTCGCGCCGGGCCTGACCGTCAAGAGCCGCCTCCAGGTGTTGCTGCCCAGCCGCACCGGTAATTACTACGACGAGTTCAACGTGGTTCCGCCCGGTCTGGCCGACGGTCTGCGGCAGGGTAAGCTGCTGATCCGCAACTGGCACGTGTTGCGGTCGCTCGACCCCGACGCCGGTCCCAGGGTCGTGAAGAAGGGGCCGGAGAGCGACGAGGCGTTTACCCGCCGCGTGCTCGAAGAGTTGGCCAGCGCTCGCAATCTGGTGGTGATCAACGACGAGGCGCACCACGCCTGGCGCGTGCCTCCGAAGGCGCGATTGGCGGGCATCAGCAAGGACGAGATCGAGGAGGCGACCCTCTGGATTGGTGGCCTCGACCGCATCCACGAGACGCGGGGCATTCTCACCTGCTTCGACCTCACCGCGACGCCGTTCGCCCCGACCGGCCGACGCAGCGGCGACGAGACCCTCTTCAACTGGATCGTCAGCGACTTCGGGCTGAACGACGCGATCGAGTCCGGGCTGGTCAAGACCCCGCGCGTGGTCGTGCGCGACGATGGCAGGTACACACGGGAATACAGGTCGCGGCTCTACCACATTTACGCCGATCCGGAGGTGAAAGACGACCTGAACCGCCGGGCCGAGCCGCAGGAGCCGCTGCCGGATCTGGTCACCAACGGCTACTACTTGCTGGGCAAGGACTGGCTGGAGACGGCGACGAGCTGGGGGGCGGCCGGCTTCCCGACGCCGCCGGTGATGATCACCGTGGCGAACCGAACCGAGACGGCGGCGCGCGTCGCCTACGCTCTCACCCGCGGCAAGGTCCGCATCGACGAGCTGAGCGCGCCCGACCGTACCCTGCACATCGACTCGAAGGTGCTGGCCACGGCTGAAGCACGAGATGACGTCGCCGACGACCAGCCGTCGGAGAGCGACGCGGACGAGGACGACGCGGAACCGGAGAGCAGGGCGCCCGTCCGCAAGCTGTCGCAGAAGGATCGCGTCGAGGCGTTGCGCCAGGTGGTCGATAGCGTGGGGCAGGTTGGCAGACCGGGCGAACGGGTTCAGAGCGTGATCTCCGTCGGGATGCTTTCCGAGGGCTGGGACGCGAAGACGGTGACCCACATCATGGGGTTGCGCGCCTTCACCAGTCAGCTCCTCTGCGAGCAGGTCGTCGGCCGCGGCCTCCGGCGCACCTCCTACGAGGTCAAT
>DATLRG010000677.1:0-6978 GCA_035534795.1 Chloroflexota bacterium | reverse complement strand
ACAACGCCAGAGCCCAGGTGGCCGCCCAGCAGGCACTCGTTGACCTGGCCCAGGCCAACCTGGACTCGGCCACCCTGCGGGCGCCCTCGGCTGGCGTCCTAACTGCGATCAACGGGGCCGTGGGGCAATGGCTGACCGGCGGCTCGACTAGCGGTGCGGCGGCCAGCGCGGCCAGCGGGGCGAATAACTCATCGTCGAACAGCCCGGCCAACTTCATCAACCTGACGGATCTCAACGACCTGCAGGTCCAGGCCCAGGTGAACGAGGCGGACGTCGGTCGCCTGAAAGTCGGCCAGCCAGTGACCTTCACGGTGGATGCGTTTCCCGGCCAGACCTTCAAGGGCAGCGTAGCCGTCGTCCAGTCGTTGGGTGCGACGTCGAATAACGTGGTGAGCTACCCGGTGCTGATCTCCGTCGAGCCGACAAAGGCGAAGCTGCTCCCGGGCATGACGGCCAACGTCACGATCACCGTCGACCAACGGCCGAACGTGCTGGTGGTGCCGGCGGCGGCGATCTCCTTCGCCCAGGCGCAGGCCGCCGCGAGCAGCCAAGCGAGCTCCGCGCCTTCGGCGACCGCCGGGGCAACGGTTCTCGTGATGAATAGCGCCGGCAAGGCCACCGTTCAGCCGATCCAAACCGGCGCCAGCGACGGGCAGGACACCGAAGTGGTGTCCGGCCTGACCGCCGGTCAGCGCGTGGCGGTTGGGACTAAGGGCAATTGATGCCTAAGAAACACTATCAAAACCTGAGTTTCGGCGCGCGGAGCGCGCTGAAACTCAGGTTTTGATAGGAACTCTAAAGGCAGTCCAGGCTGAGAACTGCATTGTTGTGCGAAGCACAACAATGCAGTTCTCAGCCTGGACTATCAGAACAGAACAGGAGACAAGCGATGACCAAAGACGAAGACCGGCCGGTTATTCGAGTCGAGAAATTGACGAAGGACTACCGTATGGGCACCACCATGGTTCATGCCCTGCGCGGCATCGACCTGACGGTGAGGCGCGGAGAGATGGTCGCCATCATGGGGCCCTCCGGCTCCGGCAAATCGACCTTTCTGAACCTGGTCGGTTGCCTGGATCGGCCGACGGCCGGCCAGTACTGGCTGGACGGCATCGCCGTTAGCCGGCTGTCCACCGGCCAGCTGGCCACGGTGCGCAATCGCAAGATCGGCTTCGTCTTCCAGTCGTTCCATCTCTTGCCGCGGGCGACCGCGCTGGAAAACGTCACGCTGCCGCTTTTGTACGCTGGCGTGGTGGGCGCGCCCGCCCGCCGGCGTGGCCTGCAGGCCCTCGAGGCTGCCCAGCTGCCCCTGGACCGGGCACGACATCAGCCGAGCGAGCTCTCTGGCGGCGAGCAGCAGCGCGTGGCGATTGCCCGTAGCCTGGTGACCGGCCCCTCGCTCATCCTGGCGGACGAGCCGACCGGTAACCTGGACACCCGCACCGGCCTGGAGGTGATGGCCGTTCTTCAGGAGCTGCACGACGACGGGATCACGATCGTGTTGGTGACGCACGAGCCGGACATCGCCGCGTACTGCGGTCGGGTCGTCAGGTTCCAGGACGGATTGGTGGTCGACGATGCGCCGTGCCCGAGCCCGAAGCGGGCCGAGGACACCCTGGCCGCGCTAGCCACGAAGGAGGTGGCATCATGAGTACGCCGGACAACGAGCTATCCGGGCGCCGAACCTTACCGCCGCTCGATCTCCGGGGCAGCACTCCTTTTGGGCAAACCGTGGTGCTGGCGGCGCGCTCCGCTTTCGCGTCGCTCGGCGTCCACAAGCTGCGGGGCGCGCTCACCATCATCGGCATCGTCGTCGGCGTGGCCGGGATCTTCGTGATCGCCAACCTGGCGTTACTCGTCAGGACCGCGACCGTCCGCGGGATCGGCGGCCTGGGCGCGAACGTCATCGACGTGTCCGGGTTTACACTGTCGTCGACCGCTCCCCTGGCGACCGGCGCCGGCCACGGGTTGGTCGTCCGCGTCAGCGGCGCTCCTTCGCTGACGGCTGCGGACGTAGAGGCGCTGCAAAAGCTACCGCACGTGGCGGGCGTCACCCCGAGAACCGGCACCCGCATGCAGGTTCAGGCTGGAGCTCGCAACTGGACCACGCAAGTGTTCGGCGCCTATCCCGGCATTCAGATCACTCAGGGCTACAGCGTCCAGCAGGGCGCCTTTTTCAGCCAGGCCGACGTCGCGGCGAGCAAGACGGTCGCGGTGCTTGGCCAGACCGTTGCCAAGCAACTGTTTCCTGGCGGCAACGCCGTGGGGCAGCAAATCCGCATCGGCAGCGTGGACTTCTCGGTCGTGGGCGTCCTCAAGCCGCTCGGCGCCAACGGGGACCAGGACCTGGACGACGTGGTGGTGGTCCCGGCTAGCACCTTCTTACAGCGGCTGATGGGTTCGGGCCCTGCGCGGATGACCAGCGGGGGACCACCGCCCGGTGCGAATGTGAAGACAGGCGGTGGTCCCCCGCCGGGTGTCCAGGTATTCCAGGCGCAAGGCGTCCAGGACCCGGCGCTGGCCCGAGCCAACTTCCCGGACGTGCAGGTGGCCGTGGACGACCCGAGTAACGTCCCGACCGTCAAATCGGCAATCACCCGGGCACTCGAACAGGATCACGGAATCACGCCCGGGAGCAAGGACGATTTCACCGTGGGCGGCTTCCTCCAGGGCGTCGAGACGGCTCAGCAGGCTGCCTCGACAATCCTGTGGGGCATGGGCGCCATCGCGGCGATCGCGCTGCTGATCGGTGGCTTCGGCGTGGCCAACGTGATGCTGGCTTCGGTGGCGGAGCGCCAGCGGGAGATCGGAGTGCGCCTGGCGGTGGGCGCGAGCGTCGCGGACATCTTTCTGCAGTTCCTGCTGGAAGCGCTGACCGTCTCGGTGATTGGTGGCCTGCTGGGCGCGCTCTGCGGCGCGGCGCTGTCTCTTCTGATGTCGACGCAGCTCCGGGGGTTGCCGTTCGCACCGTCCTGGCTGGCAGTAGTGGCGGCGCTGGTCGCCGCGGTTGCCATCGGATTGATCTTCGGCGCCTACCCGGCGCGGCGTGCCGCTCAAACCGATCCGATTCAAGCCCTACGCCGAGCCTGAGCATGCCCGCGAGCAAGGCTGTCCGACGCGCCCGACGCCTGGCCCCGCTGCCGTTTCGCGGGCAGTCATCATGGACGGCGACCGCCGTCCCGAGCGTCCACTCCGCCCTGGCGGCGCTGGCGGCTCACAAGGCGCGGGCGTTCATGACCATGTTCGGCATCGTCGTGGGCGTCTGCGGCGTGCTCGTCATCAACGTTTTGGGGCAAGCCCAGAACGCGGCGCTGGCCGAGCAGCTGGCCCAGCTCGGCACCAATCTGGTTTCGATCACCCCGGGAGCGGCCACCTTTGGACCCGTTTCCAAAGGGGCTGCCAGCAAGCCCACGCTGACCGATCGCGACGTGCAGCTCTTGCGTCAGGAGGTCCCGTACGTGCGTGCCCTCACGCCGCTGGTGAGCGGTACCGAGACGCTGGCCTTCGGCGACCAGACGGTGGGCGCGACGGTGACCGGGGCCGATCCGGACGTCGAGACGGTGCAATCCGATGCGGTCCGGCAGGGCGCGTTCTTCACCGCCGCCGACGAATCCGCCCATCTGCCCGTCGCCGTCCTTGGCCAGACGGTCGTCGATCAGCTCTACCCGAACCGTAACCCGTTGGGAGCCGAGGTGAGGATCGGCGACGTCAATTTTCGGGTGGTCGGCGTGCTGCAAGCGAAGGGGCACCAGGGCCAGACCGACCTCGACGACGTCGCCATTGTGCCCTTTTCCACGGCTCAGCAGCGGCTCTTCGGAGCGAAGGTGGACAGCATCCTCATCCAGGCGTCACGAACCGAGCAGATCCCCGCGGTCATGGCCGCGGCCACGGCCACGCTGGATCAGAACCACCACATGCCGGTTGGCGGCCAGGCCGATTTCAACATCCAGGACTTCCAGCAGGTTGTCGACGCCGCCCGCCAGCAAACGGCGCTGTTGACCCGGGTGCTGACCATCGTGGCGGGCGTGGCGCTGGCGATGGGGGGATTCGGCGTCATGAACATCATGCTGATCTCGGTGACCGAGCGCACCGCCGAGATTGGCTTGCGGCTGGCGGTGGGCGCGCGGCCGGCAGACGTGCTGCTGCAGTTCCTGGTCGAGGCGCTGACCATCACCACCGTCGCCGGTGTGATCGGGCTGCTGCTGGGCTTCGCCCTGTCGGTGGTGTTGCGGCTGCCGATTCACGTCCTGGCCGAGTATCCCGCCATTCCGACGGCGGGGATCAGTCTCGCGGCCTTCGTCGTGGTGGTCGCGACCGGCGTGGTGTTCGGCTTCTATCCCGCCCTCCGGGCGTCCCGCCTGGACCCGGTCGTGGCGCTGCGGTCCGAATGACCAACCCGGCCAAGGGTGTCTGAAACGTGTCAGTTGGTGGAAGATTTGCAGAGCAAATCTTCCACCAACTGACACGTTTCAGACACCCTCCAGACCAGCGCTAGCCGGTCTGGCGAGCGTCAGCCCCACTGTGCTATGCTTGTCGGGAGATCATCGCCGACGTCAGCGTCGACGCAAGGGGTGAGTCAATGGGCAAGCTCTCGCTCAACCGCGTCCTCCTGTCCATCTTTCTCCTGCTCGCGACCTTCCTGGGGACCAGCGCGCCGACCGATGCGCAGACCATCGTCAGCACCATCGGGGTCGGCACCGGCCCGGCCTCCGTCGCGGTGAACCCGACGACCAATCGGGTTTACGTGACGAACCAGCGCAGCAATACCGTCTCGGTGATCGACGGCGCCAGCAATGCCGTCGTCGTGACGATCCCGGTCGGCGCGGGCCCGCTGTTCCTGGACGTGAATCCGACGACCAACCGCGTCTACGTCACGAACAGCTTCGGGAACAGCGTCTCGGTCGTCGACGGCGCCAGCAATAGCGTCATCGCGACGATTCCCGTCGGCCGGCAGCCGACGCGCGTGCTGGTGGACTCGGCCACCAATCGCATCTACGTCGCGAACTTCATGACCGACAACGTGTCGGTGATCGACGGCACCGCTAACGCCGTCGTCGCCACGGTCGCCGTCGGCTTCCGCCCGACCGCGCTGGCGCTCAACCTGTCGACCAATCGGATCTACGTCGCCAACACCAATGGCGGCAGCGTGTCCGTGATCGACGGGTCGAGCAACGCCGTGCTGGCGACAATCCCCGTGGGGACCAGTCCCCAGGCCCTGGCGGTGAATCCCACGACCAACCGCATCTACGCGGCCAACAACGGCAGCAACAACGTCTCGGTCATCGACGGCGCCGCCAACGCCGTCGTCGCCACGATCCCCGCTGGCGTTCAGCCGCTGAGCGTCGTGGCCAATCCCGCCACCAACCGCATTTACGTGGCCAATTTCAACGGCAACAGCGTCTCGGCGATCGACGGATCGACCAATACGGTCGTCGCGACGATTCCCGTCGGCCGCGGCGCGACCTTCATCGCGCTGGAGCCGACGAGCAACCACGTCTACACCGCGAACCAGCTCGACAACAGCGTCACGGCGATCGACGGCGCCACCAACACGGTCGTCGCGACCCTCGGCGTCGGGGCATCGCCGGGCAGCCTGGGAGTGAACGCGGCGACGAATCGCGTCTACGTCGTGAACAGCGGCAGTAACAACGTCTCGGTGATTCAGGACGTCACGCCGCCCCCGCCGCCATTCACCCCGGTGGTATCCTGGTTCTTCGCGGAAGGATCGAGCCAGCCGCCCTTCCAGACCTGGTTCCTGGTCCAGAACCCGACCAGCAGCCCGGCGACCGTGCGTTTCACCTTCGAGATCCAGGGCGGCGGAATGGTGACGCGCGACTTTCACGTCGGCCCGACCTCCCGCTTCAGTCTGTTCACCAATCAGGTGATTCCGGGCGTCGCCTTCTCGACCCGGATCGACTCGGATCAAATGGTCCTGACCGAGCGCTCGATGTTCGTCAACTTCGACGGGGACGTCGTCGCGGGCATCGCTGCCCCCAATCGCACCTGGCTCTTCGCCGAGGGGTCGACCCAGTCGCCGTTCCAGACCTGGTTCCTGCTGCAAAACCCGAGCAACGTGCCGGCCACCGCGACGATCACCTACCTGCGCCCGGGCGGCGGCGCGACGGCGATCCAGACGCTCGCGCTGCCCCCCACCTCGCGCACCAGCGTCTTCGTGAACCTGGTTCTGCCCAACGCCGCCTTCTCGACGCGGGTCGACAGCGACCAGCCCATCGTCGTCGAGCGGGCGATGTACCGCTTCCCCGGTAACGCCGCCACCGCCGACGCCGGCGTCAACGCGCCGAGCACCACCTGGTTCTTCCCGAACGCGCTGACCTCGAACGGCACCACCGGGGCCTTCCCGACACCGTTCGATGCCTGGCTGCTGTTGCAGAACCCGAACGCGGCGACCGTGACCGCGACGGTCAAGCTCGATCAGACGAACGGGACCATCGCGACCTTCACCCAGACCCTGGCGCCGAATAGCCGCCAGAGCGTCTTCCTCAATCAGGTCCAGTTGAACGCTTCGTTTGGGATCGAGGTCGATGCCTCCGCTCCGATCACCGCCGAGCGCTCGCTGTTCTTTGGCACCGAGCCGCGCGGGGCGATGGCGGAGTTCGGGGCGCCGGCGCCGGCGACCTCGTGGTTCCTGGCCGAGGGTTCGACCCAGCCGCCGTTCACGGAGCAGATCTTCATCCTGAACCCCAACCCGACGACGATGAGCGTTCACGTCGACTTCGATCTGCCGGGCGGGCAGGTCGTCGGACGGGACTTCACGATCGCGCCGACCCGTCCGCTGATGCTCGACGTCAACCAGATCGTTCCGAACACCCCGGTCTCGGCGCACGTGACCACCAGCCTGCCGTCGGTCGTCGAGCGGCAGATGTTCTTCACGAAGTTCGGCTCGCTCGGCGGCACCGACGCCATCGGGATTACGCGCCCATGAGGATCAGGGGAGTATAGCAGAGGGAGCGGGAAGAA
>DATLRG010000676.1:0-2240 GCA_035534795.1 Chloroflexota bacterium | reverse complement strand
TGGTGGATTTGCTGCGCAAATCCACCACGGCGATGGAGTTCTCACCGTGGCATTACTCTAGGCGAGCTCGCCAAGTCCGGCTTCTGCCGCCGTGCAGAGGCGGCCGTCGCGCAGGTAGATGATGCGGTGACAACGGCGGGCGATGCGCGGGTCGTGGGTGACGATGAGGAAGGTCTTGCCCAGCTCGCTGTTGAGGTCTTCGACCAGGCGTATCACCTCGGTGCCGGTGCGCGTGTCGAGGTTGCCGGTGGGCTCGTCGGCCAGGACCAGGTCCGGGTCCATGATCAGCGCCCGGGCCAGTGCGACGCGCTGCTGCTCGCCCGCGGAGAGCTCGGCGGGCCGACGCTTCAATCGCGCTCCCATGCCGACGCGCTCCAGCAAGTGGGTGGCGCGCTCGCGCCGGGCCCGGTTGATGCCGACCGGCAGGGCCGGCAGCAGGACGTTATCCAGGGCATTGAGCAGCGGCGAGAGGTGAAACGCCTGGAAGACGAAGCCGACGCGCTGGCGGCGAATCAGGTACAACTGCGATTCGTCCTGCGCCGTCACCTCGACGCCCCCGACGTAGACTTCGCCGGCCGTCGGGCGGTCCAGCCCGCCGACCATGTTCAGCAGGGTCGACTTTCCCGAGCCGGATGGCCCCATGATCGCCACGAAGCCGCCGCGCTCGACCGCCAGGTCCACCTCGTCGAGCGCCTTCACCGCGGTCCGCCCCTGGCCGTAGATCCGAGTCAGGCGGCGGACGTCGACCGAGAGATCGCGCATCAATAGCCACCTCGCAGCATCTCGATCGGCCGGCTGCGGGCCGCGCGCAGCGCCGGAAAGATACCGCCGACGCAGCCGACCAGGAGCGTGAACGCCGCCACCTCGCCGATCAGGACCGGGGTGATCACGACGACGTCGGTGCCGATCAGGTGCCGCAGCGCGCCGACGCCGAGCGCGCCGAACGCAAATCCGGCGTCCGCGCCAAAGATCGAGAGCGTGAGCGACTCGATCAGAATGGCGACGACGAGGTCGTGGTTGGACCAGCCGGCCGCTTTGAGGATGCCGAACTCACGCAAGCGCTCGGTGACCGACATCATCATGATGATGAACACCGACATGCCGCCCGCGACCGCCGCGACGATCGAGCCAGCCAGGAGAAACTGGTCGAGCAGGTCCATCGCACCGCTCAGCTCGGCCAGGCCACGACCGGGCAGCGACGTCTGGATCGCCGGCTGGGCGCCTTGCAGCTGGTCCGCGATCGCCCGCGCGACAGTGCTCGCGTTGTTCGCGTCGTCCACCTCGACGTCCAGCGCGGTCACGGTGTCGCCGTCGAGTCCGAGCAGGTAGCGCGCCGTCTGCACGTCGCCGTAGATCACACCGTCGGTCAGGGCATCGTGCGTCTCGAAGACGCCGACGACGTTGAGGTCCTCTTCTTCGTGGGTCCGCAGCTTGTAGATCTTGACGACGCTGCCGGGGTTCAGGTCGCCCTGGCCCTCCTGGCGCAGCATCGCGTTGACCTGCGCCCCGACGACGATCTCGCCGGGGGCTCGCGCGCCGCGTCCTTCGAGCAGATCGCCGGGCGGCGTCACCGCCGGGCTGTTCGGATCGCCCAGGTCCACGCCGATGAACGAGACGCCGGTCGACACCGCGCTGGGCAGCGACGTCGTCGGGATGGCGGCGACGACCTCCGGCCCGACCGACGTCACGTGGGGGATTTGCCCGATGATCTGGGCGTCGGACAGCGGCAGCGGCGACCCACCGGCCAGCACGCCGCCGAGTGGCGCATCGGCGGACGAGACGATGATCTCGCCGGCCAGGTGGCTGGTGCCGGCCAGGCGGGTGTGAATCCCCGCGTTCAAGCTCATCAGGACCGTCATCAGCATCGTGCCGAGTCCGATGCCGACGATGGCGAGCAAAGAGATGCCCCAGCGGCGAAAGGCGTTGGCAATCGCGTAGGTGAACATAGCCTGGACGGAGAAGCAAAAGGCGTGCCGGAGCTCGGAAGGAGCAGACCGCGCGCCCGCCGGCCCGACCTCCGCGCCTCGTGCTCTGAGTTGTGTTGGCAACGTCCCACGTCGCCGCCTTGGTGGATTCGGAGACCAGCTGAACATGTTGATTCTGACGTTTTGATATAAGCGAGGGGACTTGCCACAAGCAAGCGAGTGAGGTAGAACAAGCCATACCCAGCGATGCGGAGGGGATATGGCGAAGCAGCAACAGACTGTCAGTGAAGTCAACGAGACCGTCACCGAGCGATT
>DATLRG010000675.1:0-3141 GCA_035534795.1 Chloroflexota bacterium | reverse complement strand
AGCCCGTTTGGCCGCTCGAAATCGTCGACCACCGGTGCGAGGCCGCCGTCCGGCGCGACGCGGAACACCCCGCTGAACGATAGCTCCTGTTCCTCCACCCGCACGCGCGGTCCGTGCGGATTGGCGAAGCCGTTCGCCCAGAACGGGTCCGAGAAGTAGATCGAGCCGTCGGCCGCGACCACCACGTCATTGGGACTGTTGATGCGCTTGCCCTGGTAACGCTCGGCCAGAACGACGACCGAGCCGTCTGCCTCGGTCCGGGTGAGGCGGCGGGTGGATCCCTCGCAGGCGATCAGCCGTCGCCGCGAGTCGACGGTCAGGCCATTCGCCAGGTGGCTCGGAGCGCGGAAGGTTTGGATGGACGGCCCCTCGGGGAGTCGTTGGTAGCGCGCGATCCGACTGTTCGGGATGTCGCTGAAAAGCAAGTAGTCGCCGCGCCAGAGCGGCCCCTCGGTAAACCAGAAGCCGGTCGCGATTCGCTCGATCGTCGCTCCCTCTGGCACGATGCGTCGGAACCCCGCGTCGCGGGTCTCGAATGATTCGGGCATCGCCTCATCTCCTCTATCGTCCTGTTTCGCGAGGAGTCTACATCAATTGATTCAGTGCTTTCCACCGCGGCGCTTTGGTGCCCGCTGTTGCGCTGGAGCCGGCTTCGGCGGTGGGGGTGGAGTCGACGTCGGCGTCGGGCTGGGCGCGTGCTGCGTCGGCACCGTTCCTTCGACGAACCAGTCGGCGAGCGTCGGGCGGCCGGGCGCCGGCAGCAGGCCGGTTTCCGCGTCGACGGTTGCGCGGACGAGACCGGGCGGCTGAGGAAACTGCTCGGCCGGCTCCCCTCGTAGCGCGGCCTCCATCACCTGGTGCCAGATCACTGCCGGCCCCTGCGCCCCGAAGGTCGCTTTCATCGGCTGATTCCCGGCGTTACCCACCCAGACGCCCACGACCAGCCCTGGCGTGTAGCCGATCGCCCAGGAATCCTCGAGGTTCTCGGAGGTGCCGGTTTTGACCGCGGCCGGCCGATCCGGTAGCTCCAGCGCCGAGTGCGCCCCGAGCGCTTCGGCGCGCGCCGCGTCGTCGGACAGAATGCTCGTCGTCAGCCACGCGGCCTGAGGGCTGACCAGGCGGACTCCAGTGGGCTGCTGGAAGGCATCGAGGACGTTCCCCTGCGCATCGGTCACTTTGAGAATCGAGACCGGTGCGAACTGACGCTGGTTTGGCTGCGGGTCCGCCACCGGCTCGCCGACCTGAACGCCGCCATCGGCGAGGCCGGCGTAGGCGTAGGTGAGGTCTAGCAGTTGGACGGGCTCGTCGCCGAGCGTCAACGCCAGGCCGTAATGGCCGGGGGCATCCGGCAGCGAGGTGATCCCGAAGCGGTGAAGCGTCAGCAAGAGGTGATCGACGCCGACGCGGTCGAGCAGCGCGATCGCCGGCACGTTCAGGGAGTTCGATAGGGCGCGCCGGGCCGACACCGGACCACGGAACTTGCCGTCGGCATCGTGTGGCTGGTACGGCGGGAGGCCCGCGCCCATCGGATACTGCACCGGACTGTCCGCCAGGATGGTGGCCGGCATCGCCAGGTGACGGTCGATCGCATCCAGATAGGTGAACGGCTCGATCGTCGATCCCGGCGGGCGCTCCGCGGTCGCCATGTCGATCTGTCCCTGGATCGCGTCATCCCAAAAGCTCGCGCTGCCGACGAGCGCCAGGATCTGACCGGTGGTCGGGTCGATCACCACGACGGCGGCGTTGTCGGCGCCGTTCACCTGGAGTGACGGCAACTGCTGCTGGACGATCGCCTCCACCTGCCGCTGCAGGTCGAGGTCGAGCGACGTGTAAACGCGCAGGCCACCCTGGTAGATCTGCTCGCGGCTGTAGCGCTGCTCGATCAGATCGCGCACGTGGACGACGAAGTGGGGCGCCTGCAGCCCGCTGGGCAGAGCGTGGTAGCTCAGCGGCTCCTGCGCTGCCGCTTCGGCTTGCCCCTGGGTGATCGCTCCGTGCTTGACCATCAACCCGAGGACTTCGCGCTGGCGTTGCTTCGCCGCGTCCGGGTATTGGTAGGGATCGTAGAGCGCGGGCGCCTGGGGCAGGCCGGCGATGAGGGCCGCCTGAGCGAGGGTCAGCTGCTGGACCGGCTTATCGAAGTAGGTCTCGCTCGCCGCCTCGACGCCGTACGCCAGATTGCCGTAAAAAATCTCGTTCAGGTAGCGTTCGAGGATCTCATCCTTACTGTACCGCTGCGAGACGCGATAGGCGAGGATTGCCTCGCCGATTTTGCGCTGCATGGTCCGCGATTGGCGCTCCTGGGGCGTCATCACGACGTTGCGGACGAGCTGCTGGGTGATCGTGCTGGCGCCGGACACGATCTGGCGATGCCGAACGTCCTGGACCAGCGCTCGGAGGATCGAGAGCGGATCGATGCCGGGGTTGGTATAGAAGTTCGCATCCTCGGTCGTCACCGTCGCGTCGATCAGGTCGCGCGGGATATCGATCAGAGGGACGATATTGCGCCGGCCGCCGTTGGGATCAATCATCTCGTAGAGGAGCCGGCCCTTGCGATCGTAAATCATCGCCGTCTGGAACATTCCCGCAGAAAACACGCGATCGACCGGTGGCAGGTCGCGCGTGAGGTAGCCGTACACGGCGGTCACGGTGGCCGCCGCGACGACCGCGACCAGGACGACGGCGGCCAGGAGCACGTAGAGCGACCGGGGCCGGCTCAGCCGAGGAAGCGGCGGCCGAGGAAACGCCTGCCGGCGAAACATCGGCAGTGCTACCCAATCGAGCCCCGCGAGCACGGCTACCCGGATCCTTCTTATTCTCAGGCGCAACCACGCCGACAAATTCGGCAGCAGCCGTTGGAGGACCCACGACATCCACGCCGGCCCGATCGATGAGCCGGCTTTTACAGCGCCGTCGACTGGTGCAGCAGTCTGCGAGTCCTCGTTCTGACTTCCCGGACGGAACAGCAAGAAGTTTCGACGGTTCACCCTCATGAGATCTGATTGTACCTCGAAGAAGCGATCTCCAAACGGTTGGTTGGGCACCCGGGGTGCCTGGTGCATCGTGCAGGGTCTGTTCGCAAACGGCCGTCGCTGCCTTGGCGGACTTTAACTATTAAGTCGGGTAGGGAGTCGCGGGGGT
>DATLRG010000674.1:0-2547 GCA_035534795.1 Chloroflexota bacterium | reverse complement strand
AGGCAGAACCGGCCGCGCCTCCCGTCGCCGGTCAGGAGCGAGATCCGGACGATGATATCCCGTTTTAGGCGACTGCTCACCGACCGGCTTCCCCACCGGCTCATCTGCCGGTTTCCTCTGATCGCCCGTTACGACGCAACTCACGGGCTCGCCCGCGAGCTGGTTCTCGTCGTGAGTCCGACGGCGCCCCACCTCAGGCGGCTGACCGTCTACCGGCGACACGCGATAGCTCCCACGGAGCCGCCGCGCGCCGCGTAACTCCGATTCCCCAATGCACGCGAGGGCAGAGCTGCTGAAGACTCTGCCCTCGTCATTTCTCGGAGGTCTACCATGACCAAACTCTACGAAACCCTTCCACTCGAACGGCAACTGGCGTGTGCCGTCCGGTCGAAGACGCCGACCCGGCTCGCCGAGAACTTCGCCGCCTTTGTCGGTCAGTTCTATAACCGCGTTGCCTTCGACGCCCTGGCGCGGCAGGTGAACGACTTGTACGACGCCGAGCGTGCGACCACCTTCCGCTCCCAGCTCGATCGACGCCTCTACGATCGCTACCACGACCCGGTCGCCTGGGAGGTCACGCCGACCGACGATGCCGCCGCGACTGCCTGTCCTCGTGCCGCGTGACGTCGACGACGGATCAGCGGCAGGTTCAGCTTCTTCCGCCGGACGCGGCGGCGCTCGTCCATCTCGTTCGGGAGAATCTTCGGCTGCTTGCCGAGCTGGTCTCGCGCTACGAGATCGACCGGCTGGTGCCCGTGATCGACGGACCCGCTATCCGGAAGCCGGCTGACGTCGCGGAGTATCTCGGTCCCGAGCTGAGCGAGCTGGCCCAGGAGCAACTCCGCGTCGTCTGCCTCGACCTGAAGAACCGCGTGTTGGACACCCAGATTGTCTACCAGGGTGGATTGAATGCGACGGTGGTTCGGATCGCCGACTGCTTCCGCGAGGCCGTCCGCATCGGCGCCGCCGCGATCGTGCTGGTCCACAACCACCCCTCGGGCGACCCGACTCCGAGCCCCGAAGACGTCCGTCTCACCGCCGAGGTCGGACGTGCCGGCGAGCTGCTCGGCATCGATGTACTCGACCACGTCATTGTCGGGCGAGGCGGACACGCGAGCCTCCGCGAGCTAGGGCTGTACCCGCCGGCGAGCGGACGCGCTGCCGAGCCTTCGGGCTGAGTCTCGGGAAGTAATCGCATCACTTCGTGGGTCTCCCGCAATGGCCCAGATCCGGCTCCGCGCGCGCGGAGCACGACAACAGAGGTCGCGAGCGCTTTGCTCGTGGTCTCTGACCTGACCACAACAGGAGATGACGGCATGTACAGCCCCAAGATCCCCGAGCGGCTCATCCCGCCGCTCTATCAGATGGCCCAAACGCGACGCCAGCCGATGACCCTGGTCGTCGCCGAGATCCTGGACGCCTACCTTGCGAACCAGAGTGAGTCGGCCGGTGACCGGCGGGACGCCGACAGTCCACCCGACCCGACGGAGGTGGTTGGTCTCCGATCGGCCGCGTAGAGCGATGAGCGGAAGTCGACGCATCCGGCTGGACGGGATGACGCGCCGGTCCAGCGTTCCGCCACGCTAACCAGCTACAGGAGGTGTCATCGATGATCGACGTCTCAATCCCACTCATCGGCGAGATGACCGAACGACAACAAGATGCCCGGGCCGAACGGGCCGCGCAGCGCGCTGGGGTCGCGACCCCAAACGTGGAACGCCTACCCTTCGACCTCTCGGCGCTGGAAGATGAAGGTCTCTTCCTCAACGTCGACGCGCGTGGCTTCGGACTGCTCGATCGTCGCCTCGATTGGAATACCCTGGGCATTACGTTACCCCGCGGGTCCGACGTCGCGTTCCGGCCGCCGCGTTGCGGCTTGCTCCCGGATCGCTACCGGCTGCCGCTGCTTCGCCCGGCGGCGCGCGCCCACGCGGCGCTGCACAAATATTCCTACCACTTCCGCCTGACCGAGACGCTCTTTGAGACACCCGCTTTCAGGTGGGTGCCCTGGCGCGCGTTCGAGGCATTCGAGCAGGAATTCCAGGCCGCGCGGGTCGCGCTGGAGGCCGCGAAGCGGGAGGTGCTCGACCAGTATGACGCGGTGCGAGAGGAGGTCATCGCCACCTTTCTGCAGCTCGCGCGGGACTCGGCACGCCGTCTGGAGGCAACCGATCACGGGATTCCCGAGGGCTTCTCGGACGCCGTCGTTCGTAGCGTCCTCGCCGTCCTACCGAGCCCGGACGACCTGCGGGAGAAACTTGCGCTGCGCTACCAGGTGGGCGTCGTTCTCCTGGGAAGCGAGATGATCGCCGAGCAGCGCAAAGCGCGCGAGGAGCGCCGCAAGCTCGACGAGGCGGAGTTCGCGCTCCGGTTCGAGCAGCAGCGGCAGGCTGCCCGGGCGCGTCTCGTCCAGAATGAGCTCTGGGCCGAGGAGGAGCGGATCCAGTGCCGGCGTCAGGCCGAGGAGGACGAGCGCCAGCGCGAGGCCGCGGTGAAGGAGCGCCTCCGCAATCTCCGGTTAGAGGCGGCGAAAGAGAAGCTCCAGGA
>DATLRG010000673.1:0-3178 GCA_035534795.1 Chloroflexota bacterium | reverse complement strand
CCCCCCCCCCCCCCCCCCGCTTCCCACGCACCCTCAGCATGACGAGCCCTCGCGGCGCTTCAGGTACAGGCCCGTGCCGAGCGCCAGCGTGCCGCAGGCAACCACCACGAGGAGCGCGGCCCGGGGCAACCCGCCGGTTGTCGGCAGCTTCGGCGGCGCCGGCGTTGGCGTGACGACGCTCAGCGTGGTCGACGCGAACGTGACCAGCGGCGCGAGGGAGGGTTGGGGCGCGCAGCCGCCGACGATGAACTGGTAGCTGCCACTCACCAAATCCGCCGGAATCTGGACGTCGGTCTGCCCGGTGCCGTTTGCCCCGATGGCGATCGTCCCGACGCGCGGGCGGAACGCTGGTGATCTCCCCAGCTCGACGTTCCGCCCCGGTCCCAGAACGCCCAGGCAAGCGCTGGTGTTCACGCGGTTGGGCGCGGTGAACCCGGAGACGGTCACGTGGACCGCCTGGCCCGGCTGTACCGTGCTTGGGGAGATGGCGATTGCTTGGGTGGCTTGCGACAACGGCGCGGCCAAGACCGGGGCCGGTAAGATTCCGAGCAGGAACACGGCTGCGAAACGCACGAGGTTTCTCATCGGTAACGGTTACCTCCACGGAATGAACTCACGAGAGAGAGCGGGCGTTACGACGAGGGCAATCCTGGCGCCATGCTAGAAAAGAGAGCTGCTCCCTTGGGGCTTGGCCACGTTTGTGTGCAGCGTCCGGACTGCCTCACCCTCTGCTCCCCACCGCAATGGAGAGGGGCAGGGGGTGAGGCAGCTCCCTGTTCCAGGTCAGTCGACGGCGACCCTCACCGCGTGACCCGTCCGCGCCGACTCGACCGCCGCCATGCTGGTGGCGAAGCTGGCCATGTTCTCATCGATGTCGCATGGATGAGGCCGACCGGCTTGGATTGCCTCGACCAGCGACCGAATCATTGGGACGATCGGGAGATTCGTGCCGCGGATGCCCTCGGTCACGAAGGCGACGTTCTCGCGGCTCAGCTGGGGGTCGCCTGTCGCGGAGGCCGCGATGACTCGCGAGAGAGTCACCTCGGAGCTATCGCCATTCCAGGAGAGCGCGCCGTCTTCGCCGACGATCCAGAGGGTCCCGTACCAGGGCGTCTGCGGGCGGGCAAGCGCCCGCGCGGTAATGTAGTCGACGTGGGTGCCATTCTCGAGCGTGGCGGAAACGGAGTAGCCGAACTTGCGGGAGGAGCGGTTCCAGGGCACGTCGAAGGGATTGATGGAGATCTCTGCGCAGCGCGAGCCGGTCATGTAGTACCACATGTCGAAGTGGTGGACGCTCATGTCGTGGAGCGCGGCTTCTTCGTAGCTCCGCGACCAGTGCTCGCCCTGGGCCCAGCGCCCAACGGTCAGTTGCGCGCCGCGAAAGAATTCGTGGGAGATGTATGCGACGCGGCCGATCAGTCCGGCGGCGATGGCGCGGCGGATGTTCTCGACGCCGTCGGCGAAGCGATACTGCTCGCCGACCATGAAGCGGTGATCGAACCGCTTCACTGCTTGACGTAGCTCGCCGGCTTCCTCGAGGTTCATGGCGAGGGGTTTCTCGCAGATGACGTGGTGGCCGCTGCGCAGCCCCGCCAGGCTCATCTCTTTGTGCAGTGGCGTCGGGACCGCCAGGACGACGATGTCGGCTCCGGACTCCCGAAGGGCACGCTCGTACGCGGGGTACTGGCGCCCGACCGGCACGCCCACCTCGGCGCCGACGCGCGCCAGCTTTTCGGCATCGACGTCGACCAGGCCGGCGATCGCCAGGTCCGGCGCCTTCAGAATCTCGCGCGCCCAGGCGGTCCCGCGCCCGAGCCCAACGATCAGAATCGACGTTGGCATCCAGAGCTCCTCCCAGCTATCCTTTAATGCCCGTCAGGGCGATGCCACGGGTGAAGTACTTCTGCCCGAGGAAGAAGACAATCAGGACCGGCAGGGTGATGAAGCACGCAGCGGCCATCACATACGACCATTGCGTCGAGTAGGCGCCACGGAACATCGTCAAGCCCAGTTGGACGGTGTACATGGACGTGCTCGTCGACACGATCAGCGGCCAGAGAAACGCATTCCAGGAAGCGAGGAACGCGAAGATACCCATGGTGATGATCGCCGGCATGGACAACGGCACGATGATCTGCCAGAGGATCCGCAGCGGGGAGCATCCGTCGATGCGCGCGGCATCCTCGAGCTCCCGCGGGATGCCCAGAAAGAACTGCCGGAGCAAGAATACGGCGTAGGCGCTGGCCAAACCTGGTACGATCAGCGCCTCATACGTGTTGAGCCAGTCGAGCGTGCGAATGATCATGAACTGTGGGATCAGTAACACCTGCCCGGGCACCATCAAGGTGGCCAGGAAGAGCAGGAAGAGGCGGTCCCGACCTGGAAACTGCAGCCGTGCGAAAGCATAGGCCGCGAAAGCAGCGGTGACGAGCTGGCCAAAGGTGATACAGAACGCCATAATCCCCGAGTTCAGGAAGAACTGGGGGAACGGAACGAGCGTCCACGCCGAAGCCCAGTGCTGAAAAATGATCTGGTGCGGGATGAACGTGGGCGGATAGGTGAAGATCTCGTCGTCCGGCTCGAACGACGCAGCGATCATCCAGAGAAAAGGCACGAGCATCCACACGGCCCCGAACAGGAGCAGCGCGTGGGAGATCACCGACCTGAGGACTGCTCGGGCCTGATTGTGCGTTGGCGCTTGACTTGCTGCGGCAGTGACCGCCGCCACGGGCGACCCTCCTATGTCACATCCTGTGGGAGAAACTTCCACTGCAGGAGGGTGAAGGCGAGAATCACCAGGAAGATCACCCACGCCAGCGCGGAGGCGTATCCCATCTCGAAGAACTTGAAGGCGTACTGATAGAGCAGGAATACCAGAACTTCAGTGCTGCGGAGCGGCCCCCCGTTCGTCATGACGAAGACCTGGTCGAAGACCTGGCTGGCGCCGATGATACCGGTCACGAGAATGAAAAACGTCGTCGGCGCGAGCAGCGGCCAGGTAATGTGTCGAAACATCGCCCAGCGTCCGGCGCCGTCGACGGTCGCGGCTTCGTAGTAGGTCTCGGGAATTCCCTGCAGGCCGGCGAGGTAGATCACCATGTCGAAGCCGACGCCCTTCCAAACGCTCATCAGGATCAGCCCAGGCATCGCTTCTACGGGTGAGGAGAGCCATTGCAGT
>DATLRG010000672.1:0-3736 GCA_035534795.1 Chloroflexota bacterium | reverse complement strand
GGCCAACCAGCCAGACCGCTACCAGGACTGCTCCAGAACCCCCACTCGCCGATCGGCCACGCCCGCCGGTCGTCCGTGGCGGTGCCTCGGCGAGCCAGCCAAACCGCTACCAGGATTGCTCCAGGATCTCACTCGCCGATCGGCCACGCCCGCGGGTGGACCACCAGGTGCGCCCCGCGACTGTCACTGGCTATCACTATTGTAGTCCGCTTTGAGCATCGGTGCAGAGGTGTGAAGCGCGAGACCTGCCGAGGCGCGGTTATCTTATCCGAGGCCAGGGTGGAAACGGCAAGGATGTGCTGGATTTGCTGGGCAAATCCAGCACATCCTTGCCGTTTCCACCCTGGCGTGACGATGTCAGAAGCACCACCTCTCGTTCAACCGGGCAGGTCGACCACGACCAGCCCGGCGACGTCCTTCGGTTGGTAACCACCGGGCCAGGCGCCGAGCCGCTCCCAGGTCGCGCCGGCGTCACTCGAACGGTAGAGGTCGCCCTGGTGCGGCGCGGCGTAAAAGACGTGCGGCTCCGCGTCGCAGGTCGCGAGCACGTAGGCCAGCGTTCCCCGTGGCTCCGGCAGGCCTTGCCGAGCTTCCTGCCATGGGCCGCCAGCAACCCGTCGATAGATCGTGGATTCCGCCGATTGAAGCCCGTGGTGCGCCTCGCGCGCGCTCGGCGACGCCGAGACGACCAGCGTCCGCGGCTCCGCTGGATCGACCGCCAGGCCCCAGAGGTAATGCCAGCGCAAGCCTTCGTCGGCGTGCCGCCAGGTGGCACCGCCGTCGAAGCTCTCGGAGAAGCCGCCGCCGGCGGACTCGTAGACGTATCCCGGCGCCAGCGACGGCGTGCGTAGCGTGTGCGAATCGGGCTGCGCGCCCGGTTTGCGGTCCTCCCAGCTCAGCCCGTCGTCCAGGCTGCGCATGACGCCGCCCAGCTCGATCCCGACGAAGATGCGCTCGGCCAGGTTGGGATCGGGCGCGATCCAGCGGACGTGGTGGGTCCAGGGACGCGGTGGAAAGCTCCAGGTCGGCGACGACGGCAGACTCTTCAGCGTCGGTCGCTCCTGCCAGGTCTGGCCGCCATCGTCTGATCGGAACAGCGCGCTGGGCTCGGTGCCCGCCCAGACCACGCCGAGGCCGTCGCTGCGTTCGAGCTGGCTCACCGCGACAGACATCACCTCGCCGTGGGGGATGCCGTCGCCGACCGGCTGCCAGGTTGCACCCGCATCGCCGCTCTTCCACAGTCCCTGGCCGAACGTCCCGCAGTAGACGATCTCGGGACGCAGCGGGTCCGCCGCGACGCATTGCGTCGGTCGGCCCACCAGTTGGAGCTCGGCGTCCCAGCGCCCGTTCTGGCGGCGGATCACCGCCAGGGCATCGCCGGTCGCAGCGTAGATTGCCGTGGTCATCGTAGCCTCCAGCGCTCAAATCGCGTGACGACTCGCGTGACGACTCTCGTGACGACTCGCGTGATGACTCTATTGTGGCACGACGGGTCCCAGCACTCAACGGTTTTCCGGCAGCTCGGCGGGGACCGAGTGGCCTCACCCTGACAAGGGTTGGTATCCGAGCTTCGGCTCGTAGGGCAGGGGGCGGCGGTGTGGATGGGTGGGGGAGCTTGTCTCCTGCCCGCTCACGGTTGGCGTGGGCCGGGAGACGGGCAGGAGACAAGCTCCCCCACAACCCGTCCTCCCCACCCCCTGCCCTACGGAACGCGGGCCACGACGTCAACCTAACCTGGTGAGGCCACTCGGTGTCCCCTACGATCGATAAGCCAAACACGCGGCGGCTGGTCCCGCGGCGCGGTCGGCGCTCTCCAGGGACGCGGCCGCGTCGCTCCAGGCGGACCAGAGCGCCGACTCGTCCGGCGCGCCGGTGATGCCACGGGCGCCATCCGTGTCCGGCGCCGATTGAGGGCCGGGCGCGGGCGAACCCCAGGGCGCGGCGCCCGCGAGCAGGCCGTTCGCGAAGAGCTCGGGGACACTCCGGCGGCGCGAAAAGATCGCGAAAAGCGTTTGGACTCGGCGCCAGGGTTCGTGTTTTTCACGTCGCCACTGTCCTTATCCGGAGGACTGCGGAAAACGTACCAGATCCTGCTTGCGAAGCCCCACGTCGCGGCCGTGCAGCTTCCTCCTGGCCAGACTGCGTGCGGGCACGGACGATGCGAATGGGGTCGGGCCTACGCGCGGAAGTTTTCGCGATCTTTTCGCGCCGTTTCGTGATCTTCGTGGTCCAAACGTCTCCATCGCGCCGTTTCGTGGCCCAGGACGACCTCGCCGACGACCCGCCCAGCATGCTCTCTCAGATCAACGGCCGGCGACGCCGCCGGGTACAGGGCGGCAGCAGAAGGCCGCCGTTGTACCCGGCCACCCTCGCCGTTGACAACCGTCCACACCATGCCGGATGATGGCTCCTGGACGCCATCCCGACTGACGACGAGACTCGGGCTTGCCCGGCTGGCAGCCACGGGAGAGAGATGAACGACACCATGACCGATCCACCCCAGATCCGCCTCGGCATTATCGGCACCGGCCTCGCGGTCGAGCGGCTGCACTGGCCCGCGCTGAAACGGCTGCCCGACCGCTTTCGGGTCGTGGCTTTTGCCGACATCAATCGCGCCAGCGCCGAGCGCTTCGCCTCCTACAGTGGCTGCTCGCTCGACGATTACCATGCCGATTACCGCGACGTCTTGCGCCGGGACGACGTCGAGGCCGTGCTGATCGCTCTGCCGATCCCGCTGAACGAGCCGATCGCGCGCGCCAGCCTCGAAGCAGGCAAACACGTCTTCTGCGAGAAGCCACCCGGCGCGGACCTGGAGCAGGCGAACGCGTTCCTGCAGCTGTCTGGGCAGTTCCCGGATCGAACGGTCCTCATGGGCGAGAACTGGTTCTACCGCGACGACCTGCGCCTGGCGCGCTCGCTGCTCGACGCCGGCGTGATCGGTCGCGTCCACCTGATGACCTGGCGCATGGTGAGCCAGTTGGTCCCGCGCCCGGGCGCGTTTTCCAGCACGCCCTGGCGCCAACAGCCAGCGTACCGCGGCGGTCCCCACCTCGACGGCGGCGTCCACATGATCGCGCAGATTCGCCTGCTCTGTGGCGACGTCCGCCGGCTGCATGGCGTGATCCAGGACGCCAATCCGACGATGGGCGGGCCATCCGACCTCGCGCTCAACCTGGTGTTCGCGAGCGGCGCGATCGGCGACTACGTCGCGGCGCACCCGGCGATCCCACTGCCGGCCGAGACGAACCACATGCGCCTGTACGGCGACGAGGGCGTGGTGACGATTGGCGGGCGCAGCCGCACCGTCAGCGTGTTTCGCCCGGACGGCTCGACGGAGGAGTATCAGGTCGAGAGCCCGGACCTTGGCTACTACAACGAGTTCCTGAACTTCTCCGACGCGATCGCCCACGGCGAGCCGGTCGTCGGGACGGTGGCGCAGAGCTACCACAACATGCTCGTCGTCATGCGCGCGCTCGATTCGGCCGAGGAAGGCCAGGTCGCCGAGGTCGCCGCGCCGGGCGGCGTTTCTGCCACCGGTGTCCCGCTCTGGCGGCCGCGTGGCGCGACCGGCCTGTTCGACGGGCTGCAGGTGACGGTACGTCAGGAGGCAACGGCACGCGGCGAGGCCGCCGGCGAGAGGAAGCGCGACTGAATCGTGGCGCGCCAGGCTGAGCGACGACAGCAGATCGCTGGCTGATTTAACGGAGAGCGTGGGAAGCTGGCGGGAGGGTAGGAT
>DATLRG010000671.1:0-2769 GCA_035534795.1 Chloroflexota bacterium | reverse complement strand
AAGGAGGCGAAGACCCACACCAGTTGGGTCAACCCGAATCACGCCTATGACGAGGCCGTCGCACAGTTCCTCGCGCGCATTCTCCGTGGCCGTCCCGATCCGGACTTCCTGGCGGATTTTCGTCGGCTTCAGGAGGTCGTCGCGTTTTACGGCATGCTCAACGCACTGGCCCAGACACTGCTGCAACTGACGGTGCCGGGTGTTCCGGACATTTATCAGGGTAGCGAGCTCTGGGACTTCAGCCTCGTCGACCCGGACAATCGCCGGCCGATCGACTACGCGCGTCGGATCGCCCTGCTCGACGATGCGGTGCGCCCAGCCCACGATCTCCTCGAAAATTGGCGAGACGGTCGGGTGAAGCTCCAACTCATCCAACGTGTTCTTCACGAACGCCGGGCGCACGCCGGCGTCTTCACCACGGGCGACTACCGTCCACTCGACGCGAGCGGGTGTCGCGAGGCGAACGTCGTGGCGTTTTCCCGCGCGGACCGGAACGAAGCGTTCGTCGTCGTGGTGCCGCGCCTGGCCGTGGGGCTAACGCGCAATTCTCCGGCTTTTCCGCTCGGCGCGCAGACCTGGGGTAACACCGTGCTCACGATCCCCCAGGCACGCTCGGCGGAAACGTATCGCAACGTGCTCACCGGCGAGGAGTTGGCGACGATGGAGCAGGCTGGCTGCGTGGCCTTACCACTGTCAGAAATCCTGGCGACGTTTCCGGTGGCGCTGTTAAGACGAAGTGGTGAGCGCTGAGTACTCAGCGGTGCGAGACGAGGGACTGATTTGGAACGTGTCGGACGGTTGGACCACGACCGGTGCGACGTGACGCGAGGCCGTTCGGACCACGAAGAACACGAAACGCCGCGAAAAGATCGCGAAAAGGGGACGCTTTTCGGTGCGAACGTTGTGCCCGGTGGCGTCAACTTCCGGATTTGGGCGCCCAAAGCGCGTCGTGTCGACGTGGAGATCGTCGGCAAGAAGAGGGCGACCTTCTGGCGGTTGGCAAGCGTCGAGGATGGAGTGCATGCCGGGACGGTCCCCGAACTGCGCGCTGGTGCCCGTTACCGGTTTCGCCTGGACGGCGGCGCGAGCTATCCGGACCCCTGGTCGCGCTCGCAGCCGGCAGGCGTCCACGGTCCGTCTGAAGTCGTCGATCTGGCCTCGTTTCGGTGGACCGACGACGACTGGCGGGGAATCGAGGGAGCGCGGCTCGTCCTCTACGAAGTTCACGTGGGAGCCTACAGCCCGGAGGGCACCTTCGACGCACTCGCTCGCCAGCTCACCGAAATTCACCGCCTGGGCGTCACAGCCATCGAGTTGATGCCGGTCGCCGAGTTTCCCGGACGGTGGAACTGGGGTTACGACGGCGCCTACCCCTACGCACCCAGCCGAAGCTACGGGGGCGTCGGCGGCTTGCAGCGCCTGGTGGACCGGGCGCATCGGCTGGGGCTGGCCGTGATTCTCGACGTGGTGTACAACCACCTGGGACCGGCTGGCAACTACCTGCGCGCCTTCAGCGACGACTACTTCACCGATCGGCACGCGACCCCCTGGGGTGACGCGATCAACTACGATGCGCCAAACTCGCGGCACGTCCGAGAGCTGGCCATTCAGAACGCCTGCTACTGGCTGTGCGCGTTCCACCTGGATGGGCTGCGCCTCGACGCGGTCCAGGCGATTGTCGACGACGGCCCTACTCCACTTCTCGCCGAGCTGGCGTGGGCGACCCGCGAGTCGGTCGGACCGGATCGTGAGATCCATCTGATCGCGGAGGACAACCGGAACGACGTGCGACTCGTCCAGCCGATTGCCGACGGTGGAGTCGGTCTCGACGCGGTCTGGGCAGACGACTTCCACCACGCGCTACATACGTTTCTGACCGGCGAGCGTGCCGGCTATTACGTCGACTACGGCGGATCAGCCGAGGACATCGCGACGACGCTATCGACCGGCTTCCTCTATCAGGGTCAGCCATCCCGGTTCAGGGGGTCGCCGCGTGGCACGCAGGTCACCAATGAACCAGCCAGCGCCTTCGTTTTCTGCCTTCAGAACCACGACCAGATCGGAAACCGCGCGTTTGGCGAGCGGTTGCACCAGCTGATCGATCTCGACACGTACGCGGTCGCCTCGACGCTTCTCCTGCTGGCGCCGGAGACGCCGCTGCTCTTCATGGGACAGGAGTTTGCTGCCAGCAGTCCGTTCCTGTACTTCACGGATCATGAAGAGAGACTTGGCCGGTTGATCACTGAAGGGCGGCGCAAGGAGTTCGCCACCTCGTCGGGGTTCGCCGACCCGGCGGCGCGGCAGCGAATTCCGGACCCACAGGCCCAGGAAACGTTCATCCGCTCGAAGCTGGACCTGGGAGAGCGACAGCGCAACGCTGGGATTTACACGCTATACCGCGAGCTGCTGCGTTTGCGCCGCGATGACCCGGTCTTTTCCCGCCCGGATCGAGCGCGAACCGAAGCAGCGTGTCTCGGCGACCGGTGCATCGTCGTGCGCCGCTGGTCCGCCAGTCACGAGCGGCTCGTGATCGCCAACTTCGGAACGGAGATCCGGCTGGACCAGGTGAGAGGACTGGCGCTCCAGTGGCTGACGGAAGGGAACTGGAAGCTCGAGCTCTCGACGAGAGATTCTCGCTTTGGCGGAGAACGGCCCTCCGCGCGAGCGACGGCAGAACCGGCGGACGTCGTGCCAGGAGCGCTGAACGGACCCGCCGTGTCGGCAGTCGTTCTATCCAGAACGAGGGGGGGGCCAGTGGGTGTCTGAAGT
>DATLRG010000670.1:0-4226 GCA_035534795.1 Chloroflexota bacterium | reverse complement strand
CCCTGGCCGCCCCAGACGTGTGTGCTAGACCCCCGAGCGTCTGGCACCACTTGACTCCTTTTGGGCGATGGCGCACCATAAGACCGCCGAATGAATTGGGGTCGATGATTGGGGGCCGGGGTTCGCGGGGCGGCGAGGATGTGGTCCGTCCCGATCTCCAACCCCTGACCCCGATCCCCAGGATTATGGGAGGGACACGTGGCGCAAGTTCGACCCGGAACGCTCGCCGAGCGGTGGACCGAAAGGCGATCGAAGTCGGCGGCGCTGGCGCAGCGCGCAGAGAAGGTTTTCCCCAGCGGAGTGACCCACGACAGCCGGTACATGGAGCCTTTCGCCATCTACGTGACCCACGCCCAGGGCTCCCGCAAGTGGGACGTGGACGGCAACGAGTACGTCGATTACTGGTCGGGCCACGGTGCGCTCTTGCTGGGCCACAACTATCCGTCCGTTTGCGAAGCGACTGTCGAGCAGGCCAAAAAGGGAACGCACTTCGGCGCGTGCCACGAGCTCGAGGTCGAGTGGGGCGAGCTGGTCCAGCAGATCGTCCCGTCCGCCCAGAAGGTGAAGTTCTTCAGCTCGGGCACCGAGGCGACGCTGATGGCGATGCGCCTGGCCCGCGCCTTCACCGGCAAGGATAAGGTCCTCAAGATCCAGGGCCACTTTCACGGCTGGCACGACTACGCCACCATCGCCATGGCCCCGCCGTACGACGAGCCGGTCTCGCGCGGTATCCCCAGAGCGATCAAAGAGACGATGGTCGCGGTGCCGTTCCAGGACGTCGCCGCGCTGCGGGCGGCACTCGACGCGGACCCGGACATCGCCGGCCTGATCATGCTGGCGGGCGGCGCCGGCACCGACTACCTGCGGCAGGTCCGCGAGATCACCCGCGAGCGTGGCGTGATCCTGATCTTCGACGAAGTCGTCACCGGCTTCCGCTACGCGCCGGGCGGCTGCCAGGAGTTCTATGGGGTGACGCCGGACATGACCACGATGGCGAAGATCCTGGCTGGTGGCCTGCCGGGCGGCGCGATTGGCGGCCGCGCCGACCTTCTTTCGCTCTTAGAGTTTCGCGACGATCCACAGTGGATGCGCTTCGGGCGGATCAATCACCCCGGCACCTTCAACGCGAACCCGCTCTCGGCCGCGGCCGGGGTGGCCTGCTTGAAGGTCGTGCGCGACGGGGCGATCCAGAAGCAGGCAACCGAAACGGCCGACAAGCTGCGAGCCGGCTTCAACGCGGTCTTGCAGCGGCGCGGCGTGAATGGCGAGGCCGGCGGCGACGTTTCGTTGCTGGCGATCAGCCTGCCCGATGCCAAGCTGAAGGGACGGAGCTTCGCCCACCGGATGCGGATGGCGATGCAAGTTGGTGGCGTCGACTACAACGGCAACAGCATGATCGTCTCCGCGATCCACTCGGACGCCGACGTCGCCCGCACCGTCGAAGCGTTCGACCAGGCGATCGGGCTATTGCAGCAAGACGGAGCGATCTAGAAGTGATCGAGTGATGACCGGAAGCATCCCGGACCTTGGGCGGACAGGCCGGGGCTACTTTCACCACAGAGACACAGAGCTTCCACGGAGGACACAGAGGCGGGGGTAGCGGGAATAGGGTCTGGGGTTTGGGGTCGAGGGATCCGGTCCACTAAACCCGGTACCCTGAACCCCCCACCCCTCTCTCTGTGTTCTCCGTGCCTTCTCTGTGTCTCTGTGGTGACGGTAGCCCCGGCCCGGTCGAGCCGAAGAATTCGGGATGCTTGACGTTGTTTCTCATCACTCGTCACTCGTGACGGAGGTTTTTGATGGCGGTCAAGGTTCTTCCGCTGGCCCGGACGACGCTGCTCGACATGTACGACCGGCTGCTGACGATTCGTTTCTTCGAGACGCGGGTGATCGAGTTGTTTCGCGAGGGCGTGATTCGCGGCTCGACGCACACCTACATCGGCATGGAGGCCGACGCGGTCGGCTGCTGCGCTGCGCTGCGCCCCGACGACTACATCACCTCGACGCACCGCGGTCACGGCCACTGCATCGGCAAGGGCGGTGACGTGCGCCTGATGATGGCGGAGCTGCTCGGCAAGGCGACGGGCTACTGCAAGGGCAAGGGTGGCTCGATGCACATCGCCGACATCGACGCCGGGATCCTCGGCGCGAACGGCATCGTCGGCGGGGGCATGGGCATCGCCACCGGCGCGGGCCTCTCCTCGAAAATGCGCGGTAGCGGGCAGGTCTGCGTCTGCTTCTTCGGCGAGGGCGGCTTCAATCAGGGCGCGCTGCACGAGAATGCCAACATCGCCTCGATCTGGAAGCTGCCGGTGATCTACTTTTGCGAGAACAACCAGTACGCGATGTCGATGTCGGTCCAGCGCGCGACCTCGGTGTCTGACCTCACCGTGCGGGCCGCCGCCTACGACATGCCCGGCGTCAACGTCGACGGTATGGACGTGTTGGCGGTCTACGAGGCGACCCACCAGGCGGCAGAAAGGGCGCGGGCCGGCGAGGGACCGTCACTGATCGTGTCGAAGACCTACCGCTTCGAGGGCCACAATATCGGCGACCCGCAGCCGTACCGCTCGAAGGACGAGATCGAGGAGTGGCGCAAGCGCGACGGCATCGAGCGCTTCGGCCGCTATCTGATTGACGAAGGGATCGCGAGCAAGTCCGAGATCGAAGGCATCCACCAGGAAGTCCACGCGAAGATCGAGGACGCCGTCGAGTTCGCCCGCGAGAGCCCGGAGCCGGAGCTTTCATCGCTGGAGGAAGACGTTTATGCCTGATGCGACGATGGCGCCGCCCGCCGGGTCGCCGACCGCGACGCGCGAGATCAGCTACGTGATGGCCCTGAACGAAGCGCTGCGCGAAGAGATGCGGCGCGATCCGCGCGTGTTCGTCATGGGTGAGGACGTGGCGATTTGGGGCAACAAGGGCGGCGTCTACGGCGTGACCCAGGGGCTGTACGAGGAGTTCGGCGCCGAGCGCGTGCGCGATACGCCGATCTCCGAGGAAGGGATCGTCGGCACCGCGGTCGGCGCGGCGGTGACGGGCATGCGGCCGGTCGCGGAGATTATGTACATCGACTTCATGGCGCTGGCGATGGACCCGCTGGTCAACCAGGGCGCCAAGCTCCGCTACATGTTCGGTGGGAAGGCGCGCGTGCCGGTGGTGATCCGGACCCAGGAAGGGGCCGGGCGCGGCATCGCGGCGCAGCACTCCCAGAGCCTCGAAGCCTGGTTCACCCACATCCCCGGGATCAAGGTCTGCGTGCCCTCGACGCCAGCCGACGCGAAGGGGCTGCTCAAGAGCGCGATCCGCGACGACAACCCGGTCATGTTCATCGAGCACAAGATGCTCTACGCGACGAAAGGCCCGGTGCCCGCGGGCGAGTACACGATTCCCCTCGGCCAGGCCGACGTGAAGCGCGAGGGTAGCGACGTGACCTTCATCGGCATCCACACGATGGTCTCGAAGGGCCTTACGGCTGCCGAGAAGCTAGCCGGCGAGGGGATCGACGTCGAGGTGATCGACCCGCGCACACTGGTGCCACTGGACATCGAGACGATCGTCCGGTCGGTGAAGAAGACCGGTCGCGTGGTGATCGCCCACGAGGCCTACGCGCGCGGTGGGGTGGCCGGCGAGATTGCCATGCAGATCATGGAGAACGCATTCGACTACCTCGACGCTCCGATCGTGCGCGTGGCGGGCCGCAACGTCCCGATTCCGTACAACCTGCGCCTGGAGCGTGCCGCCGTTCCCCAGGAGGACGACGTGGTGAACGCGCTGCGCAACATCGTTCCCCGGTAATGGGTTGGCAGGGAGGATGGCGAGCGGCCAGCAGCCGCTCGTCATCCTCCCTGTCAACGTATCAAAGGAGGCGAGCATGGCCATCGCGAGTGAGCCTCGCCCGGCGACGCTTGACGAGCGGATCGCCAGGCTGCGAGCGATCGACACCGACATCCACAACGACCTGCCGAGTCACGCCGAGCTGAAGCCGTTTCTGGCCAGGCAGTGGCATCCCTGGCTCGAGAACGGCGGTCCGGGCTTCGCCGCGCGCGCCTACGCCAACACTGGCTCTGGTCGAATGGACGACTCGGTGCGCGAGGAAGACGGCCTCTGCGCGGGTGATCCCGACTGGGTGATCCAACAGCTTCTCGAAAAGTATCGGATCGACATCGGCGTGTGCACCGGCACGATGACCGGCGCGAGCATCCAGCACAACGCTCGCTTCTGTT
>DATLRG010000669.1:0-2485 GCA_035534795.1 Chloroflexota bacterium | reverse complement strand
TGATCTTGAGGTCTCCCACCGCGCTGCAGAGCAGGTAGGCGTCCTCCGAGCTCAACCCCTTCTCCCCGGTCAGCCATTCGACCATGTAATGGACCGCCTTCTGCGCATCCTGGTAGAGATCGGGGCCGATGCCGGTCGTGGCGTAGTACCCCATCCCCTCGAACTTTGGATTCAGCGGACCTCGCGTCGTGAACCGCGGCTCGACGACGCCAGCGTGCTTTTGCAGTCCGAACCGCAGGGTGAGCGCCATCGGCGCTTCCATGCCGGTGACGCACACCTCGCCGTCGCCCTGGCCCGCGTGGCAATCGCCGACCGAGAAGAGCGCACCTTCCACCTGGACCGGCAGGTAGAGCGTCGTGCCGGCGTGCAGGTGGCGGATGTCCATGTTTCCGCCGAACGCGCCCGGCGGCATGATCGCGTGCTCCCCGGGCTCCTTCGGAGCGACCCCGATGCAGCCGGGGAAGGGATCGAGCGGAATCACGATTCCCGGCTTGAACTCGGTCGTGCGGCCGTTACTCAGGTCCCAGTGGTGGAGGTACGGTCGGTTGAACTCCTCCTTGAGCAACCCCAGTCCGGGAAGCACGCCGGTCCACGCCCAGCCCTGCGTCTGCAGGTCGAGCAACTCCACGACGAGCGCATCTCCCGGCTGCGCCCCGTTGACGTGGACTGGCCCGGCGAGCGGGTAGACCTGACTGAAATCCAGCTTCGCGAGCACGTCCGCGGAGCAACCGGGCGTCACCTGGCCGTTGGACACCTCGCGCGTTCGAAAGTGGACGGTATCGCCGGGATTGATCTCCAACGCGGGCCGCAACGAACGGTCCCACTGGGTGTGAACGGATGCCTCATCGAGCGAATGCTCCCTCGCCATTGTAGACCCTCCATCTTCGCCATGCAGGTCAAGTGTACTACCAGGCGCGTGACTGTCAATCATTCGCCGAAGCCAGCCCGTCCGCAGCTGAATCCTGGCCAGGCGGAAGACCCAGCACCCCTGTGCCTCGGATGCGTGGTCACCTCCTCTCGCCGGTCCTATCCTACAGCGCAAGTGCAAGTTATCACGGAAACAGGTCCAAAAGCCAGTGCCGACGCTGCCCTTCGGACACTATCCGTCGCGCCAGTTCGTCGCGGCGGGCCAGCAGAAGCTGCTTTAAGGAGACCACCGCATCCTCGGGGGTGCCACCGACACCGAAGAAGCTCGCATCGCGATCCAACGCGGCGCGGTAGAGCACATCCGGTCCGGCTGCCATCATCAGTCGATAAATGCTGACCGGAAGCGGAGCGGCCGGTGCCGCGGGACCGGCCGCGAAGTCGCCGGGGGACAGAATCACTCGCTCGCGCCGGCCGTCGTCGGCCGCTTTCCACTCCACGGGCGGCATGTCCTCGGGAAGTCCGACCCGCAGGTAAAACCGCGCGACCGCCTGGCCGAAGTGCTCGATGTAGGGCGAGCGGAGACCCAGGCGTGGACCGCGACACGCCCCTTCGAGATCACGCCAGGAGATACCGTGTTTCTCGTCGATGGCGACGATGCGGGTGCGACAGGCAGTCTCGATCGGCGCCTCGGGCCAGGCCGGCAGCAAGTACGCGCCCGGCACGTGGCCGCGTCGGATCGAGTCTAACTGGTTGTAAAAGAATGGCTGCTCGCGAAGCCAGTCCGCGAGCGAGTACACCGGGATGACCTCGACCTGGGAGACCTTCGCCTGCTCGAGGTCACAGGATTGGGTCGCGACGATGACGTCGGCCGTGTACTCCTCAATGCGGTAGCCACCGGCCGAGTCATCGCTCGGCACTGCCGCCCGGAGAGCGATGTCAAAAAGCTGGTCTCCCTGCAGGACCCGCTCCTCGAGCGTGACCGGTCTTTACCAGGCTGACGGATCAAAGGCGACCACCGATCAGAAGCGAGTGCCGGGCCGCAGCCGGCCGAGCTGGACGATCACGGGATCGGGGTCGACAATCCGTGTCTGCGGCTCGGTGGGGTGACGAGAGGCCAGCGCTTCGGCGAGGCCGGGGTCCGGAAACTCGTCCGCATGCATCGGTCGAGGCCGCAGCCGGCCAAGGCGCACGATGGGCGGACGGTCCGTCTCGCGCGCCGCGTCTCCGCCCGCCCCGCGCCGGGCAACGACACTCTCGGGTGAGGCCGAGCGCCCAAGCGCGCCCGGATCCACCGCACCCGGCTCCCAGCCAGCGAGGTCAGCGGTCCCCAGCAGAGACCGCAGGCCCGACAGGATCTCCGCGAAGTCGAACGGCACGCGCTCCGCGATCCGACCGGCCAGGTTGTTCAGCACAACTTCCGGGGGCACGCGCCGGTAAACGTGCGCGAGCCGAAGGACTTCGGCAGTCGGGACTAGATGCAATGCCGTTCACTTTAGCAGAGTCTGACGGTTTCGAGGAAGGGAGTGGTTTTGAGTTGGCGTCCGTGAACGGCTGGCCGCTTGAGCTTGAACTTGGACATCTTGCGTTTGACGACCCGTGGATACGACCGCGAGCGCCG
>DATLRG010000668.1:0-4557 GCA_035534795.1 Chloroflexota bacterium | reverse complement strand
CGGCGCTCGCGGTCGTATCCACGGGTCGTCAAACGCAAGATGTCCAAGTTCAAGCTCAAGCGGCCAGCCGTTCACGGACGCCAACTCAAAACCACTCCCTTCCTCGAAACCGTCAGACTCTGCTAAAGTGAACGGCATTGCCACTAAACCTGATCCACGCTGAAAAGTGCAAGGATGTGCTCGATTTGCGCAGCAAATCGAGCACATCCTTGCACTTTTCAGCGTGACCTTGCTTTGGACTCCGCTTGCACGGCCATCGTCTCAGCCCAGCAGGCGCGAATCGGCAGTCTGGACGCGGGTAACCTGCGTGCCATCATCGCCGAACCGGAGCGTGAACGTCGCGGCTGGATCGCGGAGAGGCTCTTCGTCGAAGCTGAACGCGCAACTGACGCCGGCGTACGGATTGTCGCGAACAAACCACCTGGTGGGGAAGCGCGAGTTCTCCGGGTGATCAAGAAAAGCGAGCGTCGACGTCGCTCCGTTCCCGTCGTGCCGGCCGACGACAGCCGGCCATTGTCGGACGACGTGCCGCTCGGTGGTATAATCCCCGGCGACCCACGCGTTTGGTGAGTGGAGACCTGATGACAACACTGGCCGATGAGCTCGCGTTCGCCCGGGATCTGGTGGTCCAGGCTGGCGACATTCTCCAACGTCACTTCGGTACCGGCTTCGCCGTGCAGATGAAGGGGTGGGCCGATCCGGTGACCGTGGCCGACCGCCAGTCGGAATCCATGATCCGGGCAGCGATTCACCGACGTTACCCGGACGACGGGGTCGACGGCGAGGAGCAAGGACTGCAGTCGGGCACCTCTGGTCGGCTCTGGCTGGTGGACCCGCTCGACGGCACCGCCGACTTCGCCGGCGGCCTGCCGATCTTCGCCGTCGTCCTCACTCTGGTCGAGACGGGCGATCCAACGCGAGCTTTCCTGAACGTCACGTACGATCCGGTCCGCGGGGAGCTCTTCCACGCGGTGCGCGGCGCCGGCGCCTACCTGAGCGATCAGCCGATCCGCGCGGCTGCCTCGGCTGATCTGGCGGGAGCGCTGGTCCACCTTCACTTCTCGAATCAGCACGCGGCCTGGGAAGCCAGCATGGAGCTGGCGCGGCGGATCACGGCCGTCGCTCCGCACGCTCGCAACCTCGGGTCCACCGCCGTGGCCCAGGCGTACGTCGCGGCGGGTCGCCTGGATGGCCACGTCAAGGTGACGAGTGGTGCGTACGACGTGGTGGGCGGCAATCTGCTCGTCGCCGAAGCCGGCGGCGTCGTCAGCGACCTGAACGGCGCTCCCTGGAGCTACCCTGGCAGCCTGCTCGCCGCGGGGCCGGCGCTGTACTCCAAGCTGCTCGCGCTGACCAGTGGACTGCCAGCGCCCGGCTGAGCGCCACGGGTTGGTTAAGAGATGCTAACAACGCCTGTTTCTGGCGGCGCTGCGCGTCGCCAGAAACAGGCGTTGTTAGCATCTCTCCGGCTGCTTCGCCTGAAATCCCGAATGCTGCAGGTCCCTGCTTGACGTGGGAATCGCGTCCCAGTATCGTTGGCAGCGGCGATCGGCCGGCGATGGAATAACGCCAGTCGAAAAACGAGGAGGATCTGCCATGCTGCGGATTGGTCTGGTCGGCGCCGGAGGAATCGGGCGCGAGCACCTGGCGTGCCTGCTGCACCTGGAGGACGCGCGCGTGGTCGGCGTGGCCGATCCGGTCGCGGAGCTGGCGAAGAGCGCGGCGGCCACGGCCGAGGCGACCGCGTACGCCGACTACCACGAGCTGATCGGAAAGGTAGACGCGGTCTGGATCTGCACGCCCACCTTTGTCCACGCCGAGCAGGCCACGGCCTTTGCCGAGGCGGGCGTTCACGTTTTCTGCGAGAAGCCGGTCGCGCTCGACCTGGCGTCGGCCGATCGGGCCATCGCCGCGGCGAAGCGGGCCGGTGTTCACCTGATGGTCGGACACGTCATCCGCTACTACCCCGAGACAGTCTTCTTGAAGCGGCTGGTCGGCGCCGGTGATCTCGGCGAGCCAGTCTTCGCTTTCGGCCGCCGCCTGATGGCCTCGGCCGTTGGCGAGCACACCGGCTGGCGGCGCGATTTCAGCCTTTCCGGGGGCCTGGCGATGGACTCCGCCATCCACGAGGTGGATACCGTCCGCTGGCTGGCTGGCGAGGTGACGTCCGTCTACGCGCGGGTGACCCACGGCGCGCCGGAGCACCCGGCGGTGGACACCGACGTCCGATCTCTGCTCACACTCCGGAGTGGCGCCACGGCAGCGGTTGATTTCAGCCTCCACCAGCCGATCCGGGAGTGGTCGTGGGGCGTGGTGGGCACGCGGGCAACCGCCTTCAGCCCGCGGCGCGGTGAGGTCCGCATCGCCCGCCTGGGCGAGCGCGAGGAGCGCACGGTTGGCGTGGACTCGGTCGGCGACCCGGTGCGGCGACTCAACCGCAGCATGCTTGCCGAGAGCCAGGCGTTCGTCGAGGCCATCCGCGCCGACCGGACGCCGCCGGTCTCCGGCGAGGAGGGCCGTCGCAACGTCGAGGTGATCCTCGCCATGCACCAGTCCTCGCGCGAGGGCCGACCGGTCCAGGTCTGACCGGGAGTCCGGCTCCGGTGGCCGTTTGGGCCACGAAGAAATTTTCTCAAACCTGTTGGTTGGGCGCCCCCAGGGGGCGCCCAACCAACAGGTTTGAGATGATTGGGACGGGCGTGAAACGGGGCGCGGGGGACGTCTGGACCGCGAAGATCACGAAACGACGCGATCTTTTCGCGCCGTATCGTGATCTTCGCGGTCCAGACGTCCCATCGTTCCCTTGGTGGCTCAGATGCCCTCCCGGACCGATCCCACTCCGAGCGGCCCTCCCATCTTCTGACGCCTGACTTCTCTCCGCCGCAGCCGTCCCCTCGACTGTTGACATAACTATCAATTCCCGCTATGATGGCCGACCGGGCTGATGTCATGATCAGCGAACACTCAGTCGACGAGGTGTACTCTTCGTGTCTAAACTTTCTCGTAGGGCTATGATTCGCGCCGGACTCTGGACGGTGGCGGCGACCGCGCTCACCGCCTGCGCGCAGGCCACGCCGGCAACGCAAACACCGGCGACCACCGGCGCGGCCAGCGCTGGCAGCTCGGGCACTCCGAGCACGCAGGCGGTCACGATCACGCACTGGGACTGGTGGGTGACCCAGGGGCCGACGATCGATGGCGAGATCAAGCTCTTTCAGCAGAAGTATCCCAACGTTACCGTACAGAAGACGACCCAGGTGGTCGACCAGTTTCCAAACCTGATGCAGTTGGCGATGAAGGCGGGGACGTCGCCCGACGTCTTCCTCATCCCGAGCACGCCGGACGTGGTCGAGCAGGTCGACCAGAACTGGCTGAAGCCGCTGAACCCGTGGGCCACCGATACCTGGCAGGCGACGTTCCCGCCGGAATCGTTTGCCGAGGGATCGAACGTCTTTCAGGGGAAGGTATACACCGCCCCCTACGATGGGCCGGCTCCCTGGCTCCAGCTTTACGTGAACAACAAGCTGTTCAAGTCGGCAGGATTGGTCGACGCGCAGGGCAACGTCAAGACGCCGCAAACCTGGGCGGACGTGCGCAGCGCAGCGCAGGCGGTGGCCAAGGCAGGGCACGGCAGTGTCTTTGGCTGGGGCTTCGGCGACAAGCAAAAGACCGTCCTTCCGTGGCAGCTGATGATGTGTCAGACGAGCGGCACGCCCGACGCTCAGACCGGCCTGGACCTGCGCACCGGTACCTACACCTGGGCGGCGAACCCGGTCTTCCTGGACTGGATCAAGTTCTTCATGGGCATGAAGCAGGACGGCACGATCATCACCGAGGCCATGTCGATCGACGACGAGACCGCGCGCGTTCACTTTGCCACGGACCAGTTCGCGATGCTGATCGGCGGCGTCTGGGTGCAGAGCGGTTGGACCCAGACGAACCCGAACTTCACCGACTACAGCGTCGTCGCCCTGCCGCACCAGGACGCGAAGCCGACGAGCTACTTCACCACCTCTCCCGGTGGCGTCGGCTTCGGCGTCTCGGACCAGACCAAACTCTCCGACGAGGCGTGGCAGTGGCTTAGCTGGCTGAACTCGAAGGACGCGGCGATCCGCTGGGTCAAGGCGGGCCAGGGTCTGCGCATCTTCCCGGATGCCAACAAGATCGAGTACGCCACGACCACGCCGTACCGCGAGTACATGCAGGTTGCGCTGGACGGCATTCGGATGGCGCCGGACCCGGGTCTGCAGCACCCGACGATGGACCAGGTCAAGCCGCAGCAGACGCTGCCGGATATCCAGGGCATTCTGGAAGGCATCTATACCGGCCAGATTCAGGACTGGAAGGGCGCGCTGCTCGACCTGCAGAACCGTGACAACGCGGCGCTGGCGGCGGCGATCAAAGATGCCCAATCGCGTGGGATCGACGTCGACCCGTCCTGGTGGCGCGTTCCGGACTGGAATCTCACGCAGAGCTACGCCGAGAAGGCGAAGTAGGGACGAGGGTCCGCGGAGGTCGTCGGGAATGGCTGGGTGAACGCTGGCCCACGGGCCAGCG
>DATLRG010000667.1:0-11983 GCA_035534795.1 Chloroflexota bacterium | reverse complement strand
GCACAATGTCTACGATCAATTTCTCGAAGAGTCCTGGCCGGCTGGCAAACGTTTGCTCGAAAAGTCCGGAAAGGGACTTGCGCTTACTGCCGGGCTGCCAGAATTGTCCCAATCCAATGCGTTGGGCGACCGTTCTGAACGTGATCTGCCCTTTCCATTGGTCGGAGCCTGACGCCGGCAGAAACGTGGACAAGACGTCTGCTACCTCGGCGATAGCCTGTGACTCTTTGAGCGGTAGCGCCATTGGGTTGCAGTCTACCCTCTCACTTCAGAGTGTGGTCCACCACACTTGATTATTACAGCGACACGTGGAGGGACAAATAGGAAATGACGTCGTAGGCTTGGCGACGGGGGCCCTCCTTAAGAACATCCGGTTAACCGCCGGTACGAATCCTTCTCGTGCCCTCGTGGTAGTTATCCGTTCCGACTGAACTTGGTCACTGACCAACCCTCCGGATCGAGCGGAGGTTGGTCAGTCATGACGTCTGCTCGTCACGCTCCGTGGCCGCTATTCCACCACCACTCGCACTTTTTTCGGGTCCTTGCCACTCGTCCATCGGATAGACGTGCCCTCAAAATAATGCCTCTAGGTGAGAGCGGATCTGATCGGCAAACTCCTCGACCGACAAGCCCGCGACGTCTCGGCTCAGCCCGATGATCCACCGCGCGATTTCCGCCTGGGACGCGACGAGCCGATAGCCGTTAAGGCGCAGAAAATCCTGGAGGGCCACGAGCGCGGTACGCTTGTTCCCCTCGAAAAAGACCTGATGCTCGGCAATCCCGTGGGCAAGGGCCGCGGCCTGCGACGCGAGGTCCGCGCGTTTGTAGTGGGCAAACGTTCGGGGGCGGAGGACGGCACTCTCTAAAAGGCCGGGATCCCTCACTTGAGCCGCGGCTTGCTGAAAGCTGCAGCCGAAAAGTCGGGCGTAGATGGCGATGACCGAATCCACGTCGAGGTAGACGGCGTCGCCTCCGAGGCGAACCGGGCAAGCCATCGCTCAGCCGGCTCTCGGCGCTACGCGGAGCGGCGCTCCGGGCGCAGATTCTCCTCGCCACGATCGTAGGCGGCAAGGAGGTCGAGCGCCTCCTGGCTCTCCTCGATCACGCGCGGTGTGATCGCCTCGACGGCCTTCCGCACGGAATCGGCACGCCGCAAAATGATGTCGCCGTTCGGCAGATCGTCGAGGACGACGAACGTCCCCGGGCGGTACCCCAGGCGCTCGAAAGCCCGCGGCAAGGATACCACATTGCTCGTGCCGACCCGACGGACCTTGACGATCTCCATTGATACCTCCCGTAGACGGTACGAGAAGCAATATATATGCATATATCTCACCGTCCCGCTGGGATGTTACCATGCGCCACGCGCCAGGACAAGTCTTGCGATCGATTCCGTTCATTCGATCACTACTCGCACCTTTTTCGGATCCTTGCCACTCGTCAATTCGCCAACGTAACTGTCGAACCGCTGCTTGAAGTCGGCGAGCGTGGCCGGGGCGCCGCCGTCAGACAACGCGGCGCGGAGCTCGGCGACGTTGACGACGACCCTGGTCAAGCCGGAGAGAACGTCCTGTACCGCCTGGATTAACTCCGGGGTGACGTTGGCCGGAAGCTCGCGCTTGGCAAGGAAGTCCGCGATCAGCCCACGCGACGCGGGCGGGAGAAGCTTCAATCCAGCTTCGACGGTGGGATCTTCCAGGTTTTCCAGGAGCATCGTCGTCCAACTGGCGAGGGTCTGATCCAACTGCAGGTCGAGGTTGCCGAGGAGCACGCTCGCGGAGACGCTAACCGGCTCGGTCGCCGGCTTGAAGCCGCAGTGCGGACAGAGCGGCGCTCCCTGGAGCTCGCTCTCGGTCAGGGCGAAGCAGCTCACCAGGCCGGCGATTCGATTCTGGAGCTCGGTGAGCTGGCTCGCCGGCAGCAGGCTAATCGTGCCCAGGCGCTTGAGTCGGGCGAGCCGATCGTCGGCGAGCAGCTTTTTCTTCCGATCGTCGTCGTTCCGCCCCAGGCGCGCCCGGGTATGAAGGTCAGCGTAGGTGCGGACGTACTCGCTCCTCAAACGATCGAGCGCCTGAAGGGTTTGCTGGCGGAAGGTCGGTTGATTCCGTTTGGTCGGATTCGCAACGTCGGCCAGGATCGTTGCTTTCGCCGCCTGCTCTTGAAGAACCCAGGCGAGATCGCCTGGCAGACCGACCTCGGCCTGGGCCAGGTAGCTGGCTCGGGGCCCGAGATCGGCGGCGAGTCCCTGGAGCACGGTCACCTCGGCCAGAGTCGCCTGGCTCGGCTTTTGGGCGTCGATCTCGTCGGCCGAGTAGCGCAGGTTCTTGAGCTTGGAGGGCGTCGAGAATGGTTGGAACGATTCGAGGAACGCTTTGTACCGCTCCAATCGCGATCGGATCTCGGCCTGCTCCCCTGCGCCAAGCAGGCCCCGTCCCCAGAACGGAAGTCCGTCTTGCAAGCTCTGCTGGGCGCGAACGGCTTCTTCAACCTTCTGCCCGATGCGATCCTGAATTTGTTGCACGGCTTGATCCGCGACCCCGCCTCCTCGAGTGACGTCCAACGCCAGCCCGGACGGCAGGCCGAGAATCTCGACCAAAGCCCGCAAGGCTGGCACGCTCCAATCCTTCGGTCGCTCGACGTGTTTGAAGTCGACCAGATCGCTGATTGGAGTATTGGACAGCGCATCAACCGCGGTCGAGTCGAGCTTCTTGCCCGGCAGCGCCAGGACGACCTCGCCGCCGCTCACCAGCGCGGCGAGCAGGACGGCCACCCATTCCGGTTCCAGTCGGTAGCTCTCCGGAGCAAGGTATTCGAGCCCTTGAACGTCCTGGAGCAGCTCGGAGCGGTTGAGCACCTGGCCAGCGCCCTTTTTGTTGAGGCGCTCCAGGATGTACCGGGCGTACCGCGAGCGGTTGGGCTCGAGGCGGTCTCCGTCGACGAGCTCCAGCGCGTCGAGGACCGCGGCAGCCTGTTTGGTCTGAGTGACACCTCGGAGCCAGCGCAGCGCTTCCTGAGCGGCTTGAGGCCGGTTGGCCGACGTGATCAACGTGGCGAACTTCGGGTATTCCGGGGCCTGCTCGGCGAAGCAGGGCGCGAGGCAGACCGAGCCGACCGCATTCACGACGTCGCGCACCGTTTGGTCGGGGCCGGCCGCGACGCTCTGGTTCTTGAGCCATTCCGCGAGGAACTTGCTTTGTCCCTGGCAGGTGACCTCGAAGGCGGTACGCAAGCGCCCCTGGAGCCATTTCACGAGCTCCCCTCGCGTGTCTCCTGCCTTCTTCTCGTAGACGCTCTTCTTCGGGCCGGAGGAGGTCGTGGTGAGGTCGTTGGCAGCAGCGTACCGACGCAACCAGTGACGAAACGTGTCGTCCGCGCCAGATAAGCGGAGAAAAACTTCGTCACGCTTCTTTTCGTCGGTAAAGATGGGAGGATTGAAGGGCGGCAGAAAGTACAGGTAGAAATCGCGCGGCGGCGTGGCGGTCGAGCGCTCGTTCGGCGCACCAAAGAAGAGGTATCCCTGGCGAAATGCCCGGCGTTCTCGCCACTCGAGCCCGTGCTCCCAGATGCGGTAACCCGTGACGTAGGACCGGTCCGCGCATTCCAACGCGATCTTGAGAAAGTCGAAGTAGGCGCGGTCCAATTGCTCGGCGTCGACGCTGTCCGCGCGCTTGTCGATCAGCGCGTCGTAATCCTCGGTCTTCTTCAAGTCGAGGTACCATTGCCGATTGTCCGAGGTCGTCGAGAGAAATTGTCCGCTGACGGTACGGTGAATCTCTTTGAGGACCGTCTCGACGTGGGTCAGCAGGTCCTCGGACGGCTGGCCACCCAGATCGGCGATGGCGGGTTCGAAGAGACCGAGACCGTCGCGAAGCTCCTCCGGCGTCGGGCCGAGCGAGGTGTAGACGTCACCGGTCGTTAAACGATGCACCGAGAGCCCGTGGATGATCCGGAGCGCCATTGGCCGGTAGGCTGGACGCGTGAAAGCCTGCTGGACCCGTTCTTCAAGGACCTGGCTGCACTCGAGGACTGCCCGGACGTCCGGAATTGATCGGAACGCGGGGTTCTCCCGAAGAGTCGTCCAGTAACTATCGTAGGACACGACGCCGGGCCGATCCGGTGGTACCTCTTCGTCGAGTAGCTGGCGCATCACGCCGGTCAGCGTCCGCAGAATCTCCCGCTTCTCGATGACCGTGATGCGCTCGAACGTTTCCACGTAGTCGGGATGAATCGGAAAGAGTCGAACGTATTCGTCCATTCGCTCGTTCACATTCCCGTAGAAACGGGTGAAGCCAGCCAGATGCTGGCGAATCTTCGCGGTCTGCTCGGCACGTTTCCTCAGGAGGCGCTCGGCAACGACGAACTTCACGTCGTTGCGCGCGATCAGAACTTGCTCGAAGCGGTCTTTGACCCGACGAACGCTGTCGGCGACGAAGGCGAAGCGCGGACTGTCGAAAATGGCCTCCTGGACGCCCGCGATGAAGCGGAAGCGCAGGTCCTTGCAGACCTCGCCGATCTCACGCAGGAAGCTGAGATCGAGAATGAGCTCGTGGTCGCCGCGCCCCCGAAGATACTCCAGGAGCTCGTCGACGACGAGCAGCAGGCCCTGGTCCGGATTGAGCTGCTGAAATGCGGCCATCATCGCGGCGAAGGCGCCCTTGCTGTTCGCGACCTCGCTCAACGCCGGGAAACGAAAGCTCACGCCGAGCTGTTCGAGTCGACGCTCCAATTGGTGGACGAGGATTTCCCGCAGGGGCATGGTCGTCGTGCCGATCTCGGTTCGCACAACCTGAAAGCGGCCGGCAATCGCGCTCGCCGCCGCGCCGACCCGCTGGTTTTGGAGATCACCCACCAGGTCGGCGCGCTCCGCGACGGCAGAGATGACCGACATGAGGTGCGATTTACCGGTGCCATAGTTGCCGACAATCAAGATGCCCTTATTGTCAGCAGGTTTCTCGAACTGGAGCTGCGGAAACACGAGGCCCGTGAAGCGGTCGGCCATCTCGTCGGAGATCACGTAGGTCTTCACCAGTGTTCGAGCGAGATCGGGTTGGTCCGCATCCAAAAGCTGGATCACCGTTTCGATCGGCTCGAACTCGATCAGCTCGCGGTACTTCATGGTGCGTCTCCGCTGTCAATTCAGGGCATCTGGGTTGAGACTTCTGGACCAACCAGGAGCAGGCCATCGGTCGCGTAGCGGCGGTGCTCCGGATGGTCCGCTTCCGCGTAGGTCAAAGAATCACCGGCTACCTTTCCGTTCCACGCGGCGACCACCGTTCGATTCCGCGCTGCCTGTTGAAGCAGGCGCAGCGGGTCCTGCTGTAGCGCTGGCGTGAAAAGGATCTCATTGTTATCGATGAGAATCACACGACTCTCGTGCTCGCGCGCGAGTCGCTCCAGGGCCTGAGATACTTCGAAGACCCGGTCCCGGATGGTCCGATCGAGCAGCCGGTGGCTCAGCTCCAGCCCGACGTTGATGTACGGGTAACCGGTCCGACGCTGCACGTCGCGCAGCGCCGCGGTCTTTCCACTGTCGTTTGGCCCAACGACCAGGACCAGGCGAAAATACAGTCCTGCCGCCTGGTCGATGCGGTGGATAACCTGATCCGCGAGAGACGGCCGTGCATTCATGTCCCAACCTGAGTGAGGCTATCTTAACGTCCGCACCGCGCTTTGGGAAGTGGTCTCCCTTGACCTTCTTAAAGCATTCTCATCGCAGGCAGGGTCGCGACGGGCCTCGATCCCGCCGGAGGGGAATCGCTGCACAACCTCGTCCTCTCAGGCGTGACTGCACGGTAGCAAATCGGACCACTCCGCGCGCCAGCTGCTTCCACGTCCGACGTTCTCAGACCGCTTCGCCCTGGAAGATCCCAATCTCCGGGGCCGCGGTGGCGTTGCTGCTCAGGCGCTGCTGGCTGAGGCGACCAGCCGCCGAGTCCAGCCAGGCCCGCGCGGACGCTTCGTTGGCCCATCGGCCGTAGATGATCAGGTCGCGCGGGTCGGTCGTGTTGTGCAGGCACGCACCGCCGAGCCAGCCGGGTTCTTGAAACAGCGGCAGCAAGTGGTCGGCGTCGCGGCAGATCGCGTGCGCTGCCTCCTCCGACCTGGCGCGCACGCGTAGGAAGTAAACGTACACTGCGTACCTCTGCTCTCCTTTTCTCAAGCAGCCGGCTGCAACTTGGGTGCCCAGCAACTCTCTCCGACACGCCCTTGGGCGAAAGTCCCCGTCGTGCGGCGACGCATCGAGAAGGGATAGAATAGGACTGATGCGGGGGTCGTCTCACGCGCGAGTAAACGGGCGTGCCCGTTCCGGTTCCCAGGGCGCCGGGTGCTGTTTGGACCACGAACGACACGAAACGCCGCGAAAAGGTCGCGAAAAGGGAGCCGGGCTCGCAACCGCGGCTGGTGGGTCCCGCGCGGGCTAAGAAACACTATCAAACCCTGAGTTTCAGCGCGCGGAGCGCGCTGAAACTCAGGTTTTGATAGGAATTCTAAGCGGACGGGGCGCAGGTGCGGGCCCGGCCAGCTGCCGGGGGACCCGATTCCAGCGGATCAAGCCAACCGCTGCGAACACCGCGGGATGACCGCGCGGCACCCGTAGCCTTTTTCGCGACATTTTCGCGGCGTTTCGTGTCATTCGTGGTCCAAACGGGTCCCGGCACCCGCGAGGGTGGGGCAGTGCTAACCGGGAGCTAATCGGGGAGGTCTCATGCTGGCACCTGACCGCGGGACGGTCGCGCTGGTCGGTTCGGGGGAGTTTCTGCCGGCGATGGACCCGGTCGATCGGGCCCTGCTGGAGGGCCTGGCCGACGCGCCGCGCGTCGCGGTCGTGCCGACCGCGGCGGCGCCGGACGGCGATGCGGTCTTCGAGCGCTGGCTGACCATGGGCGTCCAGCACTTCACGCGGCTGGGCGTCCAGGCCGAGCCGGTCCCACTGCGCACGCGCGCCGATGCCGACGACCTCGATCTTGCCGCGACACTCGCGCGGTCCAACTTCGTCTACCTGTCCGGCGGCAAGCCCTCCTACCTGCGCGAGGCGCTGCAAGGATCGGCCTGCTGGGAGGCGATCGTCGGCGTCGTCGCTCGGGGCGGCGTGGTGGCCGGCTGCTCGGCCGGGGCCATGGTGCTCGGCGGCGCGCTGTTCAACTTCCGCCGCTCGCCCCTGCACCCGGTCGCACCGGCTCTCGGTCTGGTGCCCGAGATCATGGTCATCCCGCACTTCGACGAGTTTCCGGTGGACCCGGGCCCCTTCCTGGGCCACGTCGCCGACGGCGTCACCGTCGTGGGCGTGGACGGGACGACCGCCCTGGTGCGCGCGCGTGGAGAGTGGACGGTCCTGGGGCGCGGCGGCGTGACCGTGTTCGCCGGCAAGAATCGCCTGCGCTACCTGGCTGGTCAGATGGTTTCCCTGTAGGAGAAGCCTCCGTCGAAGGGCTCGGTCCAGCGCCCGCTGGACCATGCCCTTCGACGGAGACTTCTCCTACAGGGGACGAATTTTATGGGGCCGGGTGCAGCGCTGATTCGGCCTCCAGCACGGCGAGCCGCTCGCGCGACTCGCTTTCGCCGTCGCCGTGGCCAACCAGGCGCCCGACGACGCGCTGAATGTCGTCCACGATGGTGTAGACCGCCGGAACGAACACCAGCGTCAGCAGGGTCGAGCTGAGCAAGCCGCCAATGACGACCACCGCCAGCGGCGCGCGGAGCTCCGCTCCTTGGCCCACCTTCAACGCCGACGGCAGCATGGCGAAGACCATCGACGCCGTCGTCATCAGGATCGGCCGCAGCCGGACCGGTCCTGCTTCTCGCAGTGCCGCGTTCCGCTCCATCCCGCGCTGGCGCAGCGTGTTGGTGTAGTCGACTAGCAGGATGGCGTTCTTCGCGACGATGCCGCAGAGCATGATCATGCCGATCAGCGACATCATGTTCAACGTGTTGTCGGTCACCCACAGGCCGCCGAGCGCGCCCACGACCGCCAGCGGCACGCTCAGCATAATCACGAGTGGGTAGAGCAGCGATTCGTAGAGCGCGACCAGGAGCATGTACATCAGCAGGACCGAGAGACCGAGGGCCTCGATCAATTGCAAGAAGGCGTCGGTCTGCTCCTGAGAGCTGCCGCCCATGCTGATCGTGGTGCCGGGATGCACCGCGAGCGCGTTGAACTGCGCCTGGAGGTCCTGGGTCACCGCGCCCAGCGGGCGCCCGGACAGGTCGGCCCCGATGGTGATGATCTGCTGCCGGTCCTTGCGCATGATCTGCGATGGCCCGACCGTCTGCTCGACGTCTGCCACCTGGCCTAGCGACACCTGGGTGCCGCTCGCGGTTACCAGCGGAATGTCGCGGACGGCCTGGATGGATTGGATCGCGGCGTTGTCGACCTCCACCCGGACGTCGACCGCCTTTTGCCCTTGCGGTTGGAGCTGGGTGACGACCTGTCCGCTGATCGAGGTGTTGACCGCGGACGCGACCTGCGCCGCGGTGATCCCCAGGTCGGCCGCCCTGGCCCGATCGATCTGGACGTCGATCTCGGGCTGCCCCAGAGTGTAGCTGTTGGTCACGTCGGTGGTCCCCGCCGTGTGCCGCACGATAGTCTCGACCTGGCCCGCGATCTGTTGGAGATACGCCTGGTCGCTGCCCTGGACCTGCACCTGGATCGGCGGCCCCGTGGTGCCGGAGTTGCTTGGCAGCTGCGCCGACACTTTCATGCCCGGGATCGTGCCGTCGAACGTGCGGACCTGGGCCGCGACCAGATCGACCGACCGGTGGCGCCTGGACAGGTCGACCAGCTGCACCTGGATGGTCGCGTAGCGTGGCTCGTTCACCGCCCCCGACCCGGCGGACCCGACCGCGGTGAAGGTGTCCTTGATCTCGGGGATCTGGTGGATCTTTTGCTCGAGCTGCTTGACGGCGGCCTCGGTCACGGCGAGCGAGGTGCCCGGCGGCATCTCGACGTTGACGGTAAACTGGCCCTGGTCGGAGTTGGGAATGAACTCCGAGCCGATCATTCCCGTCGCGACGAGGCTGAGTCCCGCGGCCAGGCTCAGGATGCCGATGAGCACCACGACCCAGCGCAGGCGCAGCGCCCAGCCCAGGACGTGGCGATAGGCGACCTGGAGCCGGGCGAAGCCAGCTTCCCAGGCGCGTCCGAACAGCGCCAGCGGCGACCGGCTGTTCGGATTGTCCAGCCTCAGCCAGCGCGACGCCAGCATCGGGGTCAGCGTGAACGAGATGAAGAGCGAGAGCAGCGTCGCGGCGACGATCGTCAGCCCGAACTCGCGGAAGAACTGGCCGACGAAGCCGCTGACGAACGCCACCGGTGCGTACACCACCACGTCGACCAGGGTGATCGCGATGGCGGCCAGGCCAATCTCGCGGCGCCCTTCGAGCGCCGCGGTGAACGGCGTTTTCCCGAGCTCGAAATGGCGGTAAATGTTCTCGAGGACGACGATCGAGTCGTCCACCAGGATGCCGACCGACAGCGACAGCGCCATCATCGACATCACGTTCAGCGTGAAGCCGAGCGCGAACATCACGGTGAACGTCGCGATCAGGGACGTCGGGATCGCCAGCAACACGATCACCGTGCTGCGCCAGGTGTGCAGGAACACCAGCAAGACGATGCCGGTGAGGAAGACCGCTTCGATCAGCGTGTTCTGCACGCCGTTGAGCGACTGGCTGGTGTAATCCGACGTGTCGGTGACGATTTGCAGCTTCACGCCGGGCGGGAGCTGCGAGTCGATCGCCTTCAGCTCGGCCTTGACGCCGTCGGCGGTCGCCAGGCTATTGGCGTCCGCTTGCTTGCTGATTTCGAGGCCGACGCTCGGCACGCCATTCACCAGATTGAGCTGGGTCTGCGTCTTGTAAGAATCGACCACCGTCGCGACGTCGCGCAGGTAGATCGGCCCATTCGGTCCGTTGGACACCACCAGATTCTCGAAGTTCTGCGGGTCTTGCACGAGCGCGTTCAGGCGGACCTGATAATCCAGCGTGCCCTGCGTGACCGTGCCGCCCGGGACGTCCACGTTTTCGGCGGCGAGCGCGCTGTTCACCTGGAGGATCGAGAGGCCGTAGGCGCGCAGCTTGTTCTCGTCGACGCGCACGTCGATCTCTCGATCGAGCCCGCCGACGATGTTCACCGAGCTCACGCCGGTGACCGTGCTGAGCTCCGGCGCGAGCACGTTATTCGCGAGGTCGTAAAGGTCGCCGGGGCTCTCCTGCCCGGTCAGCGCCAGGTCCATCACCGGCAGCGAGCTGATGTCGGCCTTGACGACGCTGGGCGCGAGCGCCTGCTGGGGGAGCGCGCCGCGAATGCTGTTGACTTTTCGCTCGACGTCGATGGACGCGGAGTCGGCGTTCACCCCTTCCTTGAAGACGACGACGACCGACGACACGCCCTCGGACGAGTAGGACTGAATGTAGTCGATCCCACTGAGGCTGGCGACCGCATCCTCGATCGGCTTGGTGACCAGCTGCTCGACCGATTCGGGACCAGCGCCCGGGTAGACGGTGACGACGCTGGTGACGGGGATGTCGATGTTCGGAAAGAGGTCGACGCCCAGCTTGGTGTAGCTCACCGCGCCGAGGACGACCAGTCCCAGCACGACCATGGCGATGAACAGGGGCCGTAGGATCGCGACACGGGTCAGGCTCATCCCTTACCTCCCCGTGGCCGCGGGAGCGACGTGGTCCCCGGTCTGCAGGATCGGCTTATCCCCGACGACGATGGTCTGGCCTTCGCTCAGGCCCTGGGTGACCTCGGCGTTGTTCGTGTCCTGGACGCCCAGCGTCACCGGCTGCACGGCGACGACCCCGTTCTTGACTAGATCGACGTCGGTCTTACCATTGTCGTTGACGAGAGCGGAGACGGGCACGACCAGCACGTTCTTCTGGGGCTGGATCGTGACCGAGACCTGCGCGTACATGCCCGGCTTGAGCTGGCCCCTGGGATCGACCGCCGACAACCGCACCAGCGCGGTCCGGCTCTTCGGGTCCACCGTGGGCGGGTCCCCGACGATCGAGGCCGCGAAGGGCACCCCCGGGTACGCCGGCACCAGCACGCTGGCCTTCTGACCGCCGGCGATCAGTCCGAGCTTGCCCTCCTCGACGTTGATCTCGACGTCGACGCTCCTGGACACGATCGTCACGATGGGCGTCTGCGCGCTGGCCATCGCCCCCGTGTCCAGCAGCTTCTGGGAGATCACGCCGTCGATCGGCGCGCTGACGGTGCCATCGGCGATCTGCAGCCTGGCCTGATCGAGGCCGGCCCTGGCCTGATCGACGGCAATCTGGGCGAGCTTCAGGTCGTCGGCGGTGTTCGGCTGCTGGGCGAGCTGGAGCTGAGCCTGCGCGGCCTGCACCGCGGCCTGCGCCTGGGCCACGTCGTGCTGAGTGTAGGGGGTCTTCGCCAGGTCATAGGCCTGCTGCGCCGCGTCGATCGCCGCCTGGACCTGCGCGATGGCATCTTTCGTCGGCGGCGAAGTCAGGATCGTGAGCTGCTGCTGGGCCTGATCGACCGCGGTCTGAGCCGCGTCGGCGCTCGCCTGGGACGACTTACAGAGATAGTCCGGATTGTGGGGGTTGCAGTTCCCGTCTTTCTGGACCTGCGTGGCGTAGAGCGAGTCCTTCGTCTGCTCGACCTGGAGCTGGGCGGCCTTGACCTGCGCGGGAGTCGGCCCGGCCTCGAGCTGCGCCAGCTTCGCCCGCGCCCCGTCGAGATTCGCCTTCGCCTGCGCCACGTTCTCCGGCCGGGGCCCGTCCTCGATCGCGGCGAGCTTGGCCTCCGCGACGGCCAGGTTGGCCTGAGCCTGCGCAACGCTCGCGGCGCGCGGCCCGGCCTTCAGCTGATCGAGCCTGGTCTGGGCCGCGTCGAGCGCGGCCTGCGCCTGCGCGACCTGCGGCTGGAGCGTGCTGGTGTCGAGGACGGCGATCACGTCGCCCGCCGTCACCACGCTGCCCACGTCCACGTTCAGCTTCTCGATGGGCGCGCTGA